>NZ_JBNKPP010000278.1:0-14175 GCF_050295395.1 Agarivorans sp. | reverse complement strand
CCACTAGCTACTTACTCGGTACCGACGATGTGGGGCGTGATATTTTGTCACGCTTGATTTATGGTGCTCGACTTTCCTTGTTTATTGGTTGCCTTGTGGTGACCTTGTCACTAGGTATTGGTGTGATTTTAGGTTTGATTGCCGGCTTCTTCCGCGGTTACATCGAAACCATCATCATGCGCGCAGTAGACATTATGTTGGCGATGCCGAGCCTATTATTAGCGATTGCGATTGTGGCTATCTTAGGTCCAAGCATCTTTAATGCGGCGATGGCGATTGCCATTGTATCCATGCCTCACTATGTGCGTTTAACTCGGGCGTCGACCATTGCCGAGCTAAATAAAGACTATGTAATCTCTTCTCGCGTGGCTGGCGCCGGTTCGTTGCGTTTGATGTTTATTACAATTTTACCTAACTGTGTTGCGCCGTTAATTGTGCAAGCCACTTTAGGCTTTTCCAATGCGATTCTTGATATGGCTGCGTTGGGTTTCTTAGGTCTAGGCGCTCAGCCTCCAACACCAGAGTGGGGCAGTATGCTGGCAGATGCGCTGCAGTTTGTGCAACGTGCTTGGTGGGTGGTGACCTTCCCCGGTTTGGTGATTTTGTTAACGGTATTAGCCTTTAACTTGATGGGCGATGGCTTGCGCGATGCGCTTGATCCCAAGTTGAAACAGTAGGAGAAATCTTGTGTCTTTATTAGAAGTGAATAACCTTACTGTTGAGTTTGGTGATGGGGATAACCCTTTTCGAGCGGTTGACCAAGTTGGCTATAGCGTAGAGAAAGGCGAAATTGTTGGTATTGTAGGGGAATCGGGTTCGGGTAAGAGCGTTAGCTCGCTATCCATTATGGGCTTGATTGAATACCCCGGAAAAGTTAAGGCTGAAACCCTCAAGTTTGAAGGGCAAGACTTATTAGCTATGTCGGAAAACAAACGCCGCGCCATTACTGGTGCCGAAATCGCGATGATTTTCCAAGAGCCGATGTCTAGCTTAAATCCGTGTTATACCGTTGAGTACCAAATTAGCGAAGCGCTAAAAATTCACCAAAGCGGTGATAAGAAATGGCGTCGTCAACGGGTAATTGAGCTGCTAGAACAGGTGGGTATTCCGGATCCTAAATCTCGCTTGAAGAGCTATCCTCACCAGTTGTCTGGCGGAATGAGCCAACGAGTGATGATTGCCATGGCCATTGCTTGTGATCCCAAACTGTTGATTGCTGATGAACCGACCACCGCTTTGGACGTGACTATTCAGGCGCAGATCGTGGACTTGCTATTAGAGCTGCAAAAGCAAAAAAATATGGGTTTAGTATTAATTACCCATGACTTGGCGCTAGTAGCCGAGTCGGCGCATCGGGTGATCGTGATGTATGCCGGACAGGTGGTTGAAACAGGACCGGCCGAAGAGATCTTCTCTAAGCCGAAACATCCTTATACCCAAGCTCTGTTGCGTTCTCTGCCAGAGTCTTCAGCCGGGAAAGACCGTTTAGATGCGCTGCCAGGGGTGGTTCCTGGGGCTTATGACCGTCCTGTGGGGTGTTTGCTAAACCCTCGTTGCCCTTACGCGACAGAGCGTTGTCAGCAACAACAACCGCCTCTGCAAGGCGAAGGGAAGCGACAAGTAAGATGTTTCACTCCACTAGATGAAAGCGGGAGACCAAGCGCATGAGTGACAGTATTATCAAAGCCGCCGCGCTGCAGGCCGAAGCAAGCACCGAACAACAGTCGGTATTGTCAGTGAATGGGGTGAAGAAGCATTACCAAGTTAAAGCTGGGATGTTTAAACCCGATGCAACGGTAAAGGCCTTGGATGGAGTTAGCTTTAGCCTAGAGAAAGGCAAAACCTTGGCGGTGGTGGGTGAGTCGGGCTGTGGTAAGTCAACTCTAGCTCGTGTGCTCACCATGATTGAGACACCTACCGCAGGTGAGCTGTGTTTCGATGGCAAAGATATTTTAAGCTTGGGTAAAGACGCCGCTAAGGTGTTGCGGCAAAAGATCCAAATTATCTTCCAAAACCCCTATGGTTCGCTTAACCCGCGGAAGAAGGTGGGAACTATTTTAGAAGAGCCTTTGGTTATTAACAGTGACATGACGAAGGCCGAGCGTAAGCAGAAAGCCTTGGCTATGTTGGCCAAAGTGGGCTTAAGACCAGAGCACTATGATCGCTATCCACATATGTTTTCTGGTGGTCAGCGCCAGCGTATCGCGATTGCACGTGGTTTGATGCTGGATCCTAAGGTGGTGGTGGCTGACGAACCGGTATCTGCGCTGGACGTATCGGTGCAAGCTCAGGTGCTCAATCTAATGATGGATCTGCAGCAAGAGATGGGTTTAAGTTACATCTTTATTTCTCACGATTTATCGGTGGTAGAACACATTGCCGATGAGGTAATGGTGATGTATTTGGGTAAGGCAGTAGAATACGCCTCTTGTGAGGAATTATTTAACAATCCAAAGCACCCTTATACTCAGGCTCTGTTATCGAGTACTCCGCGGCTAGACCCCGCACATCGTCGCGAGAAAATTAAGCTGGAGGGCGAACTACCTTCACCGCTTAATCCTCCTGCCGGTTGTGCTTTTCACGCCCGTTGTCGCTTTGCCAATGAACGTTGTCATCAATCACAACCTGCCTTGGTTCAAGAGGCTAACGCGCAAGTGGCTTGTTTCGCTCGAGAAGAAGGGCGAATTGCGTAAGTTATTTAGCGTGACCAAAAAAGCGGGTTTTTCCCGCTTTTTTTATCGCTTTTTTCGGTGTAACGTAGCGGTATTCTGTTCGTATGGGGTGAATAGCTTGCTATTGCCAAGAAAATCAAAGACTCAGCTTGGTACTTGGCTGGTATTATTATTTATGTTTGGCGCAAGCGCAGCCCAAGCTAAAGAGTTGGTCTGGGGAACAGCCTTTCATACTGAGCCTCAGCCGATCGTGGATGATTTAGATACTTCGCGAAACTTCGTTAACCATCTGTTGTTTGACCCTTTGTTTTTAAGTGATCAGCAAGGGCGCATTGGTCTGGGCCTGGTGACTAAGTGGAAAATCATTTCGCCCACCCAAGTTCAATTTGAGTTGCGCGATGGCGTAAAGTTTCATTCTGGTAATGTGTTGAGTGCTGAAGATGTAGAGTGGACCTTCCAGCAAATTAATCAACAAGCTAACTTACATACTCTGTTTGCCCCAATTAAGAGCCTACGAGCGATCAATCGCTTGCAGTTTGAGGTGCAAACTTTTCGCCCGTTCTCTCAACTTATTCAACGCCTTAGCCTCGTTTTCCCGGTGGATAAGCAGTTCTATTTAGCGCAACAACAAGCCGAAAATGGATCTCATGTTGTTCAAATATCGGGAACGGGGGCTTACAAATTGAGCCGTTACGTTCCGGGTATTGTGACCGAGTTTAGTGTAAATCCAGATTATTGGCGTAAGCGCGAGGGCAATGTTAGTAGTATAAAGGTGGTGCCGATAAAGCAGGTCGAAATGCGCATGGCTAGCCTGTTTTCTCGTGATGTTGATATCATCGATCATGTGCCCGATAACTATGTTGACTTGCTTAATAAAGATAAGCAATTATCGGTGATTCAGACGCGCGGTTTGAAGTGGTTAGCCATTGAATTGAATCAGCACCATCCCGCTTTAGCCAAGCGTCGAGTCCGTCAGGCTATTAATTTAGCGATAGATAATGCACGTTTAGCCGAGGGGCTTGGTCCTTACGCCATGGCTTCTACACAACTGAGCATTCCCGGGCAGGCCGGATATAACGAGCAACTATTACCACGTTATAACTTACTATTGGCTCATCAACTATTGCAACAAGCTGGTTATCAAGAGGGTTTTAGCTTGAGTATGGCCATTCCCAATACTTTGTTTGACGAACAATCTAAGGTGGTTTCGCAGTTGGTGTCGATGTTGGATCGAGTAAATATTCGCTTGATTCCAAGTTGGTTGGATGAAGCCGATTACCAAATTAACGTGAGCCAGTGCTTGAGTGATTTGGTATTAACTCGGCGGCAAAAAGATGCGGGTAATGTGTTGTCTATTGCACGCTCTATGTACTTAAACGATGAGCAGGCAGAGCCGCAGCAAGCCACTCGTTGTCAGGTATATCAAAATGATGAGGTGTCGGCATTAATTCTGAAAGCAGAGCAGGAGTTAGATGACCAGCAACGCGCATTGATTATTCGCGACTTGGAAAAGGTCATGTACCAGCAAGCGGCGTTTGTACCGCTGTACTGGCAACGTAAGATTTGGGCGACTAATCGCCGCCTTGATATAAATAGCTTAAATCGTAACAGCCCGTTTCCTTTGTTTGAGCATCTGCAGGTACTCGATTAATTAGCGGGCAAGAAACTGCTCAATTTTTTGTTGAATGCCTGCGCTGTCTAGACCAAGCAAATGATAAATTTCTTGTTGGCTGCCTTGTTCAATAAACTCGTCAGGCAGGCCAATATTGAGTACTTTGACTTGGTTTAGCTGTTCGGCAAACAAAAATTCATTAACAGCAGAGCCCGCGCCGCCTTGAATGGCATTTTCTTCCAGTGTCACTAGTACATCATGGCTGTTAGCCAAGGCTTTGATACAGTCTTTATCGAGAGGCTTAATAAAGCGCATATCCACTAGGCTTGCGTTTAATTGCTCAGCGACTGATTGGCATTGGCAAAGTAAGCTGCCAAAGTTGAGTATCGCAATGTTCGCGCCTTCTCGAAGCACTCTTGCTTTGCCTATTTCTATCGTACTCATCTGGGCTTCTATCGGCGTATTATCGGCTCCGCCACGCGGGTAACGAACTGCGGCTGGGCCTTGGTGCAGGTGGCCGGTATAGAGCATTTGCCGGCATTCGTTTTCATTGGCTGGGGCCATAATGACTAGATTGGGAATCGCTCGTAAGTAGCTTAGGTCAAAAGCCCCTTGGTGAGTGGGGCCGTCGGCACCCACAATACCGGCTCGGTCTATGGCAAATAGCACTGGCAAGTTTTGAATAGCCACATCGTGGATCACTTGGTCATAGGCACGCTGCAGGAAGCTACTATAGATGGCTACCACTGGGTGATAACCAGAGATGGCTAAGCCAGCAGCGAAGGTGACCGCGTGTTGCTCGGCAATGGCTACATCAAAATATTGCTCAGGGAACTCTTTAGAAAAACGAACCATGCCCGAACCCTCGCGCATAGCTGGAGTAATTCCCATTAATTTGGGGTCTATGGCGGCCATGTCGCATAGCCAGTCGCCAAACACCTTGGAAAAGGTGGGGGCGCTGCCGCTGCTTTTAGGTAAGTTATTTAGGCTGGGATCAAACTTAGGAACACCATGATAACCGATGGGATCTTGCTCGGCAGGAAGATAGCCTTTGCCCTTTTTGGTCATCACATGCAGAAGTTGTGGGCCTTTTAAGTCGCGCATGTTATTCAGGGTGCGAACTAAGCCTTTTACATCGTGGCCATCGATGGGGCCAATATAGTTAAAACCAAATTCTTCAAATAAGGTACCTGGTACCACCATGCCTTTAAGATGCTCTTCGGCGCGTCGAGCCAGCTCTTTTATCGGTGGCATACCGCTCAGTACTTTCTTACCGCCTTCGCGCAACGAGGAATACAGTGAGCCAGAGAGTATATTGGCTAAAGAGTTATTCAGTGCGCCAACATTCTCAGAAATAGACATTTCGTTATCGTTAAGAATCACCAGCATGTCGTTGTGAATTGCGCCAGCATGGTTAAGCGCTTCAAAAGCCATACCGGCAGTCATTGCGCCGTCGCCGATCACCGCCACTACTTTACGGCCTTGCTGCTCTTTCTCGGCAGCGATGGCCATACCCAAGGCGGCCCCAATAGAGGTGCTAGAGTGACCAACACTAAGTACATCGTACTCGCTCTCTTCTCGCCAAGGAAAGGGATGTAAACCTTTGAATTGGCGAATGGTGGGCATTTGTTCACGTCGACCGGTGAGGATCTTGTGAGGATAGGCTTGGTGGCCTACATCCCAGACTAATTTGTCAAAGGGGGTATCGTAAACATAATGTAAGGCAACGGTCAGTTCCACCGCGCCTAAACCAGAGGCAAGATGACCGCTGGACTGACTGACACTGTTCAATAAATATTGACGAAGCTCATCGCATAATTGAGGTAATTGCTGCGCCTCTAATTGGCGTAAATCGGCGGGCAAATTTGCTCGCGCGAGAGTAGGGTAATTTTTAATATTCAGTGTCATATAAAATGCTTATCATTATTTTTATTGTTGACGACTAGTTGTTTCGATGCACGACGTAATCGGCTAGCAAAGCTAGCATTTGGCTATTGTAAGGCAAACGCTCTAATGCTTGAAGCGCTTCTTTGCCTAAGCTTTCCGCTTTGTCGATGGCGCCCTGTAATCCCAATAAACTAGGGTAGGTACTTTTATTTAAAGCCTGATCAGAGCCCTGCGGTTTTCCTAAAGTATCGGTATCACTAATGATGTCTAAAATATCGTCTCTTACCTGAAAGGCTAGGCCTAGAGCATCGGCATAGGCGCTTAAGGCTTGCTGCTCTGGCTGTGCAATGTTGCCACAAATAGCACCTAACATAATGGCGGCTTTTATCAATGCGCCGGTTTTATGCTGATGCAGCTGTTCGAGTTGCTGCAGCGATATTTTTTGATTGGTTGATACGATGTCTATGGCTTGGCCACCACACATGCCTTGATAACCGGCAGCTTGGCTGAGTACCCTCAACATCATCACTTTTTGTTGGTCACTTACCGGCGCATCGGCAATCAGGCTAAAGGCCAAGCTTTGTAAGGCATCGCCCGCAAGAATCGCGGTTGCCTCATCAAAGGCCTTGTGACAGGTGGGCTGGCCGCGGCGCAGGTCGTCGTCGTCCATGGCGGGTAAATCATCATGAATCAATGAATAGGCGTGAATGCATTCCACCGCTGCTGCAGCGGCATCTAGGGCTTGACTGTCGGCGTCGTTGAGCTGCCCCACCAAATAGACCAATAAGGGGCGGATCCGCTTACCACCCAGCAGTAAACCATGGCGCATTGCGGCTAACAGCTGAGGCTCAGTTGCTCCTTGTGCAGCCAGAATTTGCTCAAGGTGATGATTGATTCGGCTTTGGTAGTCAGCAATGCAGCTGGCTAGCTGTTGATTCACTCAGATGGCTCCTGAATTAAGGGTTCTAGGGTATCGCCACTGGCTTGGTGACGAAGAACGTCCACTTGTTGTTGGGCTTGTTGTAATTTACTCTGGCCTGCATTGGCTAAGCTGATCCCGCGTTCAAATTGTTTAAGAGATTCTTCTAAACTTAACTCGCCTTGCTCTAATTGCTGAACAATATCTTCTAGTTCATTGAGCGTCTCTTCAAATTTCATGTTTTCTGGTTTTTTGACGGCCATGGTCAATCCCTCTCAAGCTAGTGCTGGCGCAAACTTACCCTAGGCTCTGTGGGAGGTCAAACTTGCAACTCAAGTATTTTCATTTTGGCCGATAAATATAATAGTGCTTGAGCTTTCAAGACCTTGAAATGAGAACACAAAATTATCTTCGATTCTGTTTTTGGAGTAGGCTAGTATTAGTAAAATAAAAATCTCTAGGCTACAGGTTAAAAGGAAAACACAGTGGATTTAGCAACGCTGATTGGGATTATCGGCGCCTTCGCATTCGTAGTAATGGCGATGGTGATGGGGGGAGGAATTGGTATCTTTGTCGATATTCCTTCGGTACTAATTGTTTTTTGTGGCTCTTTGTTTGTTGTATTGATGAAATACAACCTAGGGCAATTTCTAGGCGCGGTTAAAATCGCCGCCAAAGCCTTTATGTTTAAGGTTGATAAACCTGAAGACTTGATTGAGCGTTCGGTAGAAATGGCCGACGCTGCGCGTAAAGGCGGATTCTTAGCACTAGAAGAAGCTGAAATTAGCAATCCCTTTATGCAGAAGGGCATTGACATGCTAGTAGATGGGCATGACGCCGATGTGGTGCGTTCCACCATGGAAAAAGACATCCTATTAACCTCTGAGCGACATGAAATGGGAGCCGGTATCTTCAAAGCCTTGGGGGATGTAGGCCCAGCGATGGGGATGATTGGTACCTTGATTGGTTTGGTGGCTATGCTATCTAACATGGACGACCCTAAATCGATTGGTCCTGCGATGGCGGTGGCCTTGTTAACTACCTTGTATGGTGCCATTTTGGCTAACATGGTGGCGATCCCCATTAGTGAGAAACTGATGCTGCGCTCTGGAGAAGAAAAGCTTAATCGAAGCTTGATTTTGGATGCGGTGCTGGGGATCCAAGATGGTCAAAACCCGCGAGTAATTGAAGGGGTGCTGAAAAACTATCTTCCAGAGGGCAAACGCTCTTTGGGCACCACTGACGACTAGATGAGGCAATAATGGAAGAACCTTGCAAATGTCCCCCGGAAGGATTGCCCGCTTGGATGGGCACCTTTGCCGATTTGATGTCTTTGTTGATGTGCTTCTTCGTATTGCTGTTGGCCTTCTCTGAAATGGACGTGCTTAAATTTAAGCAAATTGCCGGCTCAATGAAGTATGCCTTTGGTGTGCAGAACTTACTTGAAGTTAAAGATATTCCCAAAGGCACCTCGGTCATCGCTCAAGAATTTCGCCCGGGTCGCCCAGAGCCCACACCAATTGAAACTATCATGCAGCAAACCATTGATATGACTCAGGCGAAACTGGAATTTCATGATGGTGAAGAGGCCGACGCGGGTGGCCAACAAAAAGCTGCTGGTCAGCAAACGGGGGGACGCTCGTCGGCGACTCAGGCTCAGTCCTCACAGAGTCAATCACAAACTCAGGCCGAGCAAAACCAAACTGCTAAACGGATTGCCCAACAGTTGCGCGACCAAATTGAAGATGGCGCCATCGAGGTTGAGTCTTTAGGCCAGCAAATCATTATTCGGGTTCGTGAGAAAGGGGCCTTTCCATCTGGCTCGGCTTTTCTACAACCTAAATTTAGACCGGTGATCCGCCGGGTGGGCGAAGTGATTAAAGACATACCCGGCATTGTTACGGTGTCGGGACATACCGATAATCAACAAGCTGAGTCAGAGTTGTATCGCTCAAACTGGGATCTGTCTAGTCAGCGTGCGGTGTCGGTGGCCCATGAGTTGATTAAAGTCGATGGCTTTGCCGAAGAGCGTTTAGTAGTGAGTGGCTTGGCCGATACTCACCCTTTAGTGCCTAATAATACTTTGGAAAATCGCCGCCGTAATCGTCGTGTTGAGATCGGCATAATGCAAGGTAAGGCCAGCCAGTCGGGCGAAATATCCGTCTCAGAAGAGCAATAACCCTCCCACCTAGCCGACACCTCAGTATCACCGAGGTGTCGGCTAGGTCGTTTATCCGCTTCGATTAACAACAAGATTGGCTCGTTGGCTTAAGTCGCGTTATAATTCGCGCCCAAATTTATCAAGGCCCAGAGTTATGAAGTTCATCGTTAAGTTATTCCCTGAAATTGCCATGAAGAGTAAGCCTGTGCGTAAGCGCTTTAGCAAAATTCTTCAAAGCAATATTCGTAATGTTATCAGTGCCTTTGATGACTCGATTAGGGTGCGCTTAGATTGGGACAGAATGGTAGTGACTTCGCGTAATGACAGTGAAGAGAATCGTGCGGCTTTGATTGAGGCACTATCATCGACTCCTGGTATTGTTCACTTTCTTGAAGTTAGCCAGCATCACTATACCGATTTACACCACATTTATGAGCTGACTTACGAGGTCTGGAAAGATCGCTTACAAGGCAAAACCTTTTGTGTTCGCGTAAAGCGCAGCGGTCAGCAAGAGTTTTCGTCGATTGAAGTGGAGCGTTATGTTGGAGGCGGTCTAAACCAACATTGTGAAAGCAATGGGGTGCGCCTGAAAAATCCTGATGTAACGGTGAATATCGAAGTGGCTGATGATGTGGTTTATTTGGTTCAAGCCAAGCATCCTGGCTTAGGTGGTTTCCCTATTGCTACCCAAGAAAGCGTGCTGTCTTTACTCTCTGGTGGCTTCGATTCTGGCGTATCTAGTTATCAGCTAATTAAGCGTGGTGCCAAGGTGCATTACTGCTTCTTTAACCTAGGCGGCCGAGCTCATGAGTTGGGGGTTAAACAGGTGGCGCATCATTTGTGGAAACGTTTTGGTTCATCGCACCGGGTTAAGTTTGTGGCGGTGGATTTTGACCCCGTAGTGAATGAGATTTTAGATAAAGTCGACAACGGTCAGATGGGCGTGGTCTTGAAGCGTATGATGGTGCGTGCTGCCTCTAAAATCGCGCAACGCTTGGATATCCCAGCGCTGGTTACTGGCGAAGCCGTTGGTCAAGTATCTAGCCAGACTCTAGTTAATTTAGGCATGATTGATAAGGTTTCAGAGACCTTGATTTTACGCCCGCTGATTGCCACCGATAAACAAGATATTATTGATACCGCAAAGAAAATTGGTACTAATGATTTTGCCGAAACCATGCCTGAATATTGTGGGGTAATCTCTAACAAACCGACGGTTAAGGCGGTTGAGTCAAAGCTTTTGGCCGAAGAAGATAAGTTTGATTTTTCCATTTTGGAAAAGGTGGTAGAAGAGTGTCGAATTTCCGATATTCGAGATGTGGCTAAAGAAGCCGATCAGCAAGTCATCGAAGTACACAGCGATGAAATCGCTCAGGATAAAGAAGCGGTGGTATTGGACATTCGCTCGATAGAGGAGCAAGAACGTAAGCCCTTTGAATTAGAAGGCGTGGCCGTTCAGCATATTCCGTTTTTTAAGCTGGCCACTCAATTTGGCGACTTAGACCAAAGCAAGCATTATTTACTGTATTGTGACCGAGGCGTAATGAGTAAATTGCAAGCGCTATATCTGCAGGATGCTGGCTTTAAAAATGTTGGGGTTTATAGTCAACAATAGCCGTTAAATAAAGCCAGCGATAGCTGGCTTTTTTGTTTCATTTATATCGGAAAGTAGTTAAAAAATAAGGTTTTTTGTTCATATATGTTTTTTTAATCGGATTTTGCTAAAGATTCCTTCAAACTCCGAGTCTTATCACACCCTTAGTGTTCATATGGTATAGACTTAAATTAGGTTTTAGTAAAAAGGGGTAGATGTATGAGCGCTTTGTTTTTAGTTACCGCCGTTGGAGAGGACAAGCCTGGTACACTAAATCACTTGGCTGATATCACCCATTCCCATCAAGGGAAGTGGTTAAGCAGTCGCGTGGTGAATTTAGACGGTTACGTCGCCTGTATTTTTAAAGTACAAGTACCACAAAAAAATAGCCAAGCCTTACAAGAGCGCTTGCTTGGCCTCGAAGAGTTGCAAGTGACCATTCATCAATGTAAACCGGCTCACCTAGTGGAAGCAGAGCCAATACGCTTGTCAATTGATGCCGAAGATCGCCCTGGATTGATTAGCGATATTACCCGCTTATTGGCTGGACATGGTGTTAATGTAAACAAATTGGAATGTCACCGAGTCAGTGTGCCTGATGCCGGAGAAAATGTATTTACCGCAGAATTTGATTTAATGGTGCCAGATAATGAAAACACGGCCAGCATCATTGCTGAGATAGAGGGTTTACAAGAGCAGATGGTGGTATCACAAATTTAATAGTGATGGGCTGTGGTGCTTTTAGGGCTGTAGCTACAGCCCTTTTTATTGGCGTTTATTTAAGGTTAAATTCTTTTACCGCATTCAAAATACTACGGATACTATATTGGCCGATGAATTTGCCGTTCTCAACCACTGGCATTCTGCGGCGTTTTTGTTTTATCAGCATTTCCGCGACGGCTAAAATATCCATGTTGGTGCCTACGCTATCCACTTCTTCGGTCATAAATTCTTTTACTGTTCCGCCGATTTCCCCATGATAGGTACCCTTAAGGATGGCTTGTAAGCAGTCTATCTCTGAAATAACACCCACCACTTCTTTGTTGTCGTTTAACACGGTGGCACCCGATACCTTAGCTGCCAGCATAATATCTATGGCTTCAAACAGTGAGGTTGATGGTTTTACAGTGACGGGATTTTTGGTCATGTAATCAATTGCTCGAATGGACCTTAGGGCCATGTTTTATTCCTTTATTTGGCAGGGTTTTATCTAGATATGAATGATAAAGGTGTATTTTGTCCAGTTGTTTGTATGAAAAACTGGCGTAAGTTAAAAGAAAATGGGTAAGTTTGAGTAATATGTAGTAATGCTGTTGCGCATTGGCTGGCCGCTTATACGAGGCTGATGTTCGCAGCCAAGCCTAAGCCGTTACGACCTTGGTAGCACAGACCGGATATTGTGAGCCCTCGGCTCTCACTTTGCGGAGATACACGTTACACTGGATAACATTGCTGCGCTTGCTAAACATGAGAAAAATGGAATGAGTCAACGTAAATTGCATGAGCTATTTTCGCCGAAATCTATTGCGGTTATCGGGGCATCGAACCGTGCTTTGCGCTCGGGTAATGTAGTGATGAAAAACTTGATGAGCGCTGGCTTCAATGGTCCAGTCATGCCAGTTACGCCTAAATACAAAGCAGTGTTAGGGGTACTGGCTTATCCGAGTATAGAAGAGTTACCCCAGCGCCCAGACTTGGCGATAATTTGTGTTAACGCGGCGCGCTTGCCTGAGGTCGTAGAAAAGCTTGGCCAGTTCGGCTGCAAGGCTGCGGTGATTACCGCTGGTGGCTTAGACATTAAAGCCGAGGGCAAAACGCAAGACATTGCTAGTGAGATTCTGCTGCTGGCGCAGCGTTATGGCATGCGAATTTTGGGGCCTAATAGCTTGGGGATTATGTTACCCAATATTGGTTTAAATGCCTCGTTTGCTCATGCTAATAGCCAGGCTGGAAAAATTGCTTTTGTGTCTCAGTCGGCGGCGGTGTGCACCACGGTTCTAGATTGGGCAAATAATAAGGGCATAGGTTTTTCCTCTTTTATCTCCTTAGGTGATGCTCTAGATATTGATTTTGGCGAGTTACTCGATTACCTCGCTAGAGATGCCAAAACCCAGGTGATTATGTTGTATATCGACTCGGTTAAGGATCCGCAGCGTTTCATGTCGGCGGCTCGCGCAGCATCTCGTAACAAGGCCATTTTGGTGATTAAGTCTGGACGAAGTCGGCTGGGGGCGCAGGCGGCGGCTTTGCATACCGGTGGCCAAGTGGGCAACGATGCGGTTTATGATGCGGCCTTTAAGCGCGCAGGTATGTTAAGGGTTAAAGACTTACACGAGTTATTTGCAGCGGTAGAAACCCTTACTTATGCCAATCCGCTACAGGGTGAGCGCTTAGCCATCATTAGTAATGGTGGAGGTCCTGCGGTGTTGGCGGTTGATGCCTTATTAGAGCGAGGCGGCAAGCTGGCTGAGTTTTCAGAGCAAACCCTAAACAAGTTGTCACAAGTACTGCCCAGCGCCTGGTCTGGGCAAAACCCTTTAGATATTGTAGGTGATGCCGATCCCGCCCGGTATGCTCAGGCCTTAGATATTGTGGCGGGCAGTGGTGAAGCCGATGCTTTACTGCTGATGCATGCCCCCTCGGCCTTAGCTGGCGCTGAAGAAACTGCACAAGCGCTGATCAATGTGATTAAACAAGATAGTCGTGCGCGACGATTGAACATCTTAACCAATTGGATGGGAGAGAGGGCCGCCTATCCTGGACGTTTGGCCTTTAGTAAGGCGGGGATCCCCACTTATCGCACTCCAGAAGGGGCGGTAGGGGCGTTCATGCATATGGTAGAGTTTCGCCGTAACCAAAAGCTACTTTCAGAAACGCCCAGTAGTACCGACAAAACCATGGTCGACCAAGCGGCTAGACAAATTTTGCAGCAAGCCATTGCCAAGGAGGTGTGGGTACTCGAAACTCACGACGCTAAACCCTTATTGCAAGCTTACGGTTTAAATACCATTGAAACTTGGTTCGTCCGTGATGTAACCGAAGCGCTGGCTTGCGCTGAAGAAATTGGTTATCCGGTGGCGCTTAAAATACAGTCTCCAGATATTTTGCATAAGTCTGATGTACATGGCGTAAGTTTGAATATTAATAATGCACATCAGTTAGAAATTGCAGCGGAGTCCATGTTGGCAAGGGTGAAGCAGGCCTATCCTCAAGCTAGAGTAGAAGGCATGATATTGCAACGCATGGCCTTAACTGCTGGCGCGCAGGAATTGCGGGTGGCGGTGATTAGTGACCCGGTGTTTGGCCCGGCTATTTTCTTAGGCGAGGGCG
>NZ_JBNKPP010000277.1:0-1843 GCF_050295395.1 Agarivorans sp. | reverse complement strand
GTGGATGCGATTAAAATTGTTTATCAACAGAAGCAGCAATATGCGCAACGTTTAGCGGCTTTGTTCACTAGTCATAGTGTTTCTCAACAACAGCGTGATGATGCCCAGAGTGCTGCGATAGCCGAACGCGCTAAATTATTGGCCGCTGAAGCTCGCCTTAAACAGTTACAGGTAAATCGCGGTAAGTTGGGCGAGAACAACTTGAATTTGCAGGTTGCGCAAAACCAACTGAAACAAGCACGTTTGAATCTGTCTTATACCCAAGTTAGAGCCGAGCAAGATGGAGTAGTCACCAATGTGCAATTGGCGGTGGGGGCCTATGCCAACGCCGGTCAGCCTTTACTTGCCTTAGTGTCTTCTGAGTCGGAAGTGATTGCCGATTTTAGGGAAAAAAGTTCCCGTTACGCAGTGAACGGTAGCCCCGCTTTAGTTACCTTTGATAGTCAACCCGGAACGCTTTATCAAGCCGAAGTGGTGGGGATGGATGCCGGGGTAAGCGATGGACAATTCGACGCCAACGGCCGTTTAGCTACACCCGCTAATTCTAATCGTTGGGTGCGTGACGCACAGCGGATGCGCTTGCATTTGGCGGTCAAACAAGCCGACGCTCAGTTTTTGCCTTCTGGCGCTAAAGCCACTGTTCAGCTACTGCCTCAGCAGCCCGTGTTTGCTTATTTGGCTCGCTTACAGCTGAAGTTTTTGAGCCTATTACACTACATCTATTAAGCTGGAGGCCCTATGCAACTATGGCATCAGCCTTTAACTGAAAATGCCATGCGCCGAGGCCTAAGGGTGTCTTTAGGCGCTAGCTTCGGCTTTGTTTTCTGTAAGTTTTTTGAATTGGATTTTGGTGTGTTTTTCGTGGTCACGCCAATCTTGTTATTGGGTGCGGTAGCCAAGATAAATGCTAACATTGTGCGCCAAAGTTTGGCGGCTGCGGTGGTGAGTGGTCTAGAAGTGGGTTTGCTGGCGGCTATTTTTAGTTCTCATCCCTTACTGATGACCATGCTGGCTTTTTTGCTGTTTGTTTATAAGTTTGCTTGTATGTCGGGCGGTAGCTTGTTTCTATTTGGCTCCACTGGAGTGCTTAATTTAAGCATTATGCTGCACTTTGCCAGCTATAGTTCGGTTGATCTGAACGGCATGATTGCGGTGAATATTTGGGCCAATGTAGTAGCCTTGCTGATAGCCCTAGCGCTAGTACATGTTATCCCCGACCGTCCCGTTAACCCAAAACCAGCTGCAGCGCCTGCCGCTCCCGCGCCAAAACCAGGGCATCGCCGTCGTCATGAAGCTTTGTTAGGGGCAACGGTGGCGACCTTGTCCTTTGTTGTTTTTCAAGTGTTTAACTTAAACGATTCGCTGTCAGCTCAGGCTACAACGCTGTTGTTGCTCTTTCCTTTGCATTGGAATGGCGCTCTTAGCTATGCCCGTAAGCGGGTGATGGGTGTGACGCTGGGGGTGACCTTCGGCGTAGCGAGTCAGCTCTTGCTTTACAATTGGTCTGATCAACTGCTACTGGTGTCGCTATTGTTGTGGATTGGTTTGCTCATGTTTAGTTATGTGCATGCCAAAGAGGGCGGCGTACCCGGCCTAGGCTTTGGTGGCTTAACCACCTTGGGGATTTTGTTTGGCCAGTACTTGAGCCCCAATCAAGACATTATCTTTAGTGCCTTATATCGGGTTAGTAGCATTGTAGTGGCGGTGATTATCACTTTGTTTGTGTGTTACCTAGTGCATCGCATTTTGAATAGGTTTGAGGCGACACGCTTTGGTTATTAGCCTCTGCGCGGTGTTTTACCCGTTGCTAAGCTGGTCAGTGTTTAGCTCTATATAGAGCGGC
>NZ_JBNKPP010000276.1:0-29698 GCF_050295395.1 Agarivorans sp. | reverse complement strand
CAACGAGATGAAAGCGTAGTGGTATTAATCAATGACCCTAGCCAAGATGTCATTGACGAAGACGATCCGTATGCAGACTACCAGATTCCCGATGATTTAATGTGGTAAGCCAGTAAAATTAATTTATGTCATAAGCCGGTCAAATAGTTATTGCTGAAAATACAGAAACGGGTATGTTGAGACAAACTAACTGTTTAAGCCGAAATCCAGAGGGGAGAAGTAATGGAAAAGCAAACCGTTGATAATGTTTCAAAGGTATTGGAATTTGTTTCTATGAGCCGTAGACGAAATAAGCTAAAACGCGAAATGGTTGATTTAGATAAGAAGATTCGTGATAACCGTAAGCGCGTTGATTTGTTAGATAACCTAGGTAGCTACATTCAAGAAGGCATGAGTGTTAGTGATATTAAATTGATTATCGAAAACATGCGTTCAGACTACGAAGATCGGGTTGATGAATACACCATTAAAAATGCCGATTTATCGAAGGAACGTCGCGAATTAGCACAAAAGCTAAAGGATATGAAAGGCGGCTAATTAAGGCTGCTGATGCTCCTAACGAAACCGCTGCATAGCGGTTTTTTTGTAGCTAGAGAAAGCGTTAATCTGGCCTTATGGTAGTAGGTCGGGTATAAACAAGCCGCTCACAGAGCGGCTTGTTTATCTCACTATTATTGCTTAGATATGGGCGAGGATCTTCTGTACAGTTTCTTTCGCGTCACCAAACAACATGTCGGTATTTTCTTTAAAGAACAATGGGTTTTGTACACCGGCGTAACCAGTAGCCATGGAACGTTTAAATACGATTACCTTCTTCGCTTCCCATACTTCCAGTACTGGCATACCGGCAATTGGACTGCCTGGTTCTTTCGCCGCAGGGTTAACGGTGTCGTTGGCTCCAATCACTAATACCACATCGGTAGAAGCGAAGTCGTCGTTGATTTCATCCATTTCCATCACGATGTCGTACGGCACTTTGGCTTCCGCCAATAGTACGTTCATGTGGCCAGGTAAGCGGCCTGCTACCGGGTGAATAGCGAAGCGTACTTTAATCCCTTTATCACGTAGTTTTTTGGTGATTTCAGCCACTGGGTATTGTGCCTGTGCTACCGCCATGCCGTAACCGGGGGCAATAATCACTTCGTTGGCGTCTTTTAGCATTTCTGCTACTTCATCGGCTTGCACTTCGGTGTGTTCGCCTTGCTCAACGTCAGCCGCAATAGTGCCGCCTTCGGTGCCGAAGCCGCCCAGGATTACACTAATAAATGAGCGGTTCATTGCTTTACACATAATGTAAGACAGAATCGCCCCCGAGCTACCTACTAAGGCACCGGTCACAATCAGCAAATCGTTGCCTAGCATGAAACCAGCCGCCGCCGCTGCCCAACCAGAGTATGAGTTAAGCATGGATACTACAACTGGCATATCGGCACCACCGATAGCAGAAACTAAGTTGTAACCAAATACGAAGGCAATCAAGGTCATAATTACCAAGGCCCACATGGCTTCGCTCGCCATGAACACACTGCCTAGGTAGATAGACACTACAATCATGCCTAAGTTTAACCAGTGAGCGCCTGGGAGGGCTTTAGGGGCACTGCTAATAATGCCGCGTAGTTTACCAAAAGCTACCACTGATCCGGTAAAGGTCACCGCACCAATAAAGATGCCAAGGAATACTTCTACGTCGTGAATGGTTTTCGCTACTGGGTCGATTTGACCAGTAATTGTGTCAATTAACGAGCTATGATCGATGGCACTAGAGAAGCCCACTAAAACAGCGGCCATACCTACGAAGCTATGCAGAATAGCTACTAGCTCGGGCATTTCGGTCATTTCTACTTTTAATGCTAAGCGAATACCAATCGCGGCACCAATAGCCATAGCCAAAGTGATGATCCAGCTACCGCCAGATACTTGAGTACTAGCCAAGGTGGCTAGCACGGCAATCACCATACCGATGATGCCGAAGATGTTACCGCGTTGAGCGGTTTCTTGTTTACTCAAGCCGGCAAGGCTGAAAATAAACAATAGGGCAGCGATTAGGTACGCTGCGGAAACAATACCTTGAGACATGTGACTATTTCTCCTTAGTCGTCTTTACGGAACATTTTCAGCATCCGCTGAGTCACAGTAAAACCACCGGCAATATTAATGGTGGCAATCAGAATGGCTATTCCCGAGAGCAGCAATACTACCCACGAGGTATCGGCCTTCATCTGCACCAAGGCTCCCACAATAATAATGCCACTAATGGCGTTGGTTACACTCATCAATGGAGTGTGCAAGGCATGAGTTACATTCCAAACAACGTAGTAACCGACCACACAGGCCAATAAGAACACGGTGAAGTGTTGTAAAAAGTCTGCTGGTGCAGCGTCTGCTACCCAAGCAAAAGCCGCCGCGCCTGCCGCCGCGATTAGCGGTTTTAACCAAGGCTTAGCGGGTTTCTCTGGTTCTGCTGGCGTCACTTCGGCTGCTGGGGCTTCAGTTTTGGGCTGAGCACTCACTTGAATCGGTGGTGGTGGGAAGGTAATTTCGCCATCTTTAACCGAAGTCACGCCGCGTAGTACTTCATCCTCGAAGTTAATGTCGATTTCGCCGTTTTTCTCTGGGCACATTAACTTAAGTAAGTTAACTAGGTTGGTACCGTATAGTTGGCTTGCTTGAGCGGGTAAGCGACGAGAAATATCGGTTAAGCCAACGATAGTGACATCGTGCTGAACGCTAATTTCACCTGGCTTAGTTAACTCACAGTTACCACCGGTAGCGGCTGCCAAGTCAACGATTACGCTGCCTGGTTTCATCAATTCCACCATGTCGGCCAAAATCAGTTTAGGTGCTGGGCGGCCGGGAATTAATGCAGTGGTAATAATAATGTCGACATCTTTGGCTTGTTCGCGGAACAGTGCCATTTCTGCTTCAATAAAGGCAGCACTCATTTCTTTGGCGTAGCCGTCGCCGCTGCCCGTATCTTCTTCTTCATACTCTAACTCGAGGAATTCAGCGCCCATCGAGTTAATTTGTTCTTTTACTTCTGGGCGAGTATCAAATGCGCGCACAATTGCGCCTAAGCTACCGGCAGTACCGATGGCGGCAAGACCTGCTACCCCTGCGCCAATCACTAATACTTTGGCTGGTGGCACTTTACCTGCTGCGGTAATTTGACCAGTGAAGAAGCGACCAAAATGGTTGGCGGCTTCAATAACGGCTCGGTAACCGTCAACATTGGCTAGTGAGCTACGTGCGTCTAACGATTGTGCTCGAGAAATCCGCGGAACCATATCCATCGCCAGCAAATTGACTTTAGCTGCTTTGAATTTTTCTAGCATTTCGGGATGTTGAGCTGGCCAAGCAAAACTGGCGACGGTAGCACCTTCTTTTATTAGGGCGAGTTCGTCAACGCTGCCATCACTGCCATCGAGAGGGGCGTTGACCTTGAAAATTAAATCTGCTTGAAAAGCTTGCTCTTTACTGACAATCTCCGCACCGGCTTCGGCATAGGCTTCATCATTAAAGCTGGCTGCTGTTCCAGCGCCGCTTTCCACAGCCACAGAGAAGCCTAACTTTAGTAGCTGCTCTACTGTTTTAGGGGTGGCGGCTACCCGGCTCTCCTGGTCGAAGATCTCCTTAGGTATTCCGATTTGCATAGTGTATTCCTGCTAATGGTTGTTATGTTGCGTTGCTATTTTGGCAACTGATCACTGTATATTAACCGTTTGTTAGCTAAAACTAATTAGTTAATTTCACGCATTTGGTCTGATATGAAAGAAAACTACAGCTCAACAGTCAAGTAACTTTGGGCAAAAGTATCGCTTATTTCCATTGGTCGAACCAATTTGTAAAGTTTATCGCAGCGATAGGTTATACCTAGGTATCTAAACGTTAGCAAAATGTAAAGCAGCAGAGGCAGGGTTTCGTTAGCTTTTATCAGTGAATAGCTAGAATGGCCTAGCTCGACTATCCTTTATATATAGCCGTGGGTTTTTAAAGACGGGCTGATCGCTTAAGCCTTTATTTTACAAACTAAACTCAAGCTATAAGGGGAGGTGGATATGAGGAGAGTAAAGTACTTAATATTGGCTATACTCTGCTGGCCATATTTGGCCCTAGCAAACTCGGCTTTAAAATTAGAATTTGCTGTTGATAAAGAGTTAGTTCAACCGCCTACCACTGCAACTATTTTTAATAAAATTAGCTGGTTGCAACAGCAACAATTAGTCTCGGCGCAGCCTTATTCTACTAATTCCTTATCACCTGTTCAGCAGCAGCAACTATTGCTACGGTATCAGCAAGTACCGCGTTGGCGAGCCAATTGGCGTGGTGGGCTGCGTTGGCAAGCGCAAGATAATTTAATGTTGCGGGCTAAAGGCAATAGAATCTCTAGTCATTTGACCTTATCGAATAAGTTGTTCTGTGCAATTTGTAAAACTCACATTGATACCACCTTATGGAAAGATGGGCATGTGCAACTTAAGTTAAAATCTTATTTTGAGTAGTTGTTTACTCGTTCCCCCAAGCGATATACTGGACGCAAAAAATGGGGGTAACGTGTTGGGCTATTTGTTGTTGGCCTTATTGCTGGTCTTTCTGCTTCCTGCAGCGAGTTTTTTCCTTGGATATGTTCATGTCTATCTAGAATATGGGGCAACTGTTTCGGTTACCATAATCGCACTATGGGTATTGTTTGATCTGCTTACGATAAAACGCCGCTAGCCCGCGCTATGGTTGGCTTGCTCTTCTCTTCTCTAATGAATCAATTTGTCACTAGTGGTATATTTTGCATATTTATGCATCTATTGTTGTTGTCGACAATCTTTCTATAAGTCCTTGATTCTCTTTTCGTTATTTTTGTGTAAAAAACCAAATATAGCTAATTGTAACTAGCCGCGCCTTTAATATTCACTAAAGCTATAAACGGGTTTTTGAAAATTACACTGTGTTTTTAAGTTTTTGTTTTTAAAGGTGTTTTATTTTGGGTTTTTGCACTGGATCCGCAAAGATCAGAATTAGTACTTCACATTTTTGGAAAAAGACTATAAATTACCCACCGCAAGACTGAGCTGGATCAAGAAAAAGTCGGCTATTTAATAGCCAGTTTAAATTTTTCTTGTGAAATTTTTATTCACTAGCTAGCCTTACTTACGCAAGTGGCAATAAATTAATATAAACAGAAATTCTTAGATTTCACCCTTGCAACAACTTAGGAGATTTATCGTAATGGAACAAGACCAACAACAAACGATGCGTTGTTTTGCAACTGGAAAAGGCTTTTTTGTTCGCCTTCCTATCAGTGAAGACATTGATGCAAAAGAATGTGAATCCGATGTTGAAGCGGCCGAGTAAACTACATCGGTAGTTGCTTTCAGATACTCGTGACTTGATTTTCACGCTTGTTACATCCCCCAAAACCGCTAGCTTGATGCTGGCGGTTTTTTTTTGCCTGTTAATCTGCTAATGGGCAAAATTTATACCTTATTGCACATTTTGAAAAAATCTTTGCTCGGCTTTTGCTTTGGGTCAAAGTGAATTGTTTTTGTCTATCTCGATAAACCATGGGCATATTAACAGGAGCTAAAATTACTCTGTAGGAGGTGTTTTTAGTCTAAGCATTAACTAAGGAGCATAAGATGAACATGTTACCTAGAGAACCTTGGTTTGATCGCGACCGTCTATGGGATAATTTCTTTAGCCCCGCTTTTAGAGTGGGAGATGAAGATTTTTTCCAACCTAGGGTTGATATCATAGATAAAGAAGATAGTTATTTGTTTGTGGCCGAGTTGCCAGGTGTTGCTAAAGAAGATATTCAGGTGCACCTTGAAGATGGCGTACTCAGTATTGAAGCAAAAATAAACCAGGAGCATCAGCAAGAAGGCGACAACGTGTTACGTAAAGAACGTCGTAGTGGTTTTTTTAAACGTAACATTAATGTAGGTAAAGCCATTCAGGCAAAAGATATTAGCGCCGAGCTAGTGAATGGTTTATTGATGTTGCGGGCACCCAAATTGCTGCCAGAGCCTCAACAAAAGCAGCAAATAAATATTAGCTAGTATTCTATTCGACCAGTAATGGTTATTTTACTGGTCGAGTTTGTTGGCGTAAATGCTGTAAGAAGGCAGCTATGTTAGGGTTTTCAAAGCGTTGATTGGGGTAATAAGCACAAACACTGCGTAGCTCCGATAACAACCCCGGTACCACTTCTACTAATTTACCATCCAGTAACTGTTGTTGAACTAAATCTTCAGAGACTAATACCACTCCCATGTGATGCACCGCTGCTTGTATCGCGGCCATTGGATCGTGAGTAATGAATTGCGGGGTTTGGTTAAGTATGGTGCCGTCGTTTAGTTTCACGCCGCCAGAGCGAATTTGTCCTTGTACTAATAGCAGAGGCAGACGGGTTAACCGCTGGGCACTGGTGACTTCCCCGTGTTTGGCAAGGAAGCGCGGGCTGGCAAAGCATTTTACTGCGTAGTCAAATAGGTGCAGCATGCGATAACTGGTGCTATCAAAATGCTCTAAACGGCGACTGATTACGATGTCTAAAGATAAGTCGGGAATAAGGCCTGCTTCTGTTTCCACTAATTCAATCCTGAGGTGGGGATGAGCGGGCAGGAATGAGGCGATTAAGGGCGTGACGAAAGAACTACCAGATACTGCTGATGCGCCAATGCTGAGTGTGCCGCTGAGCCCTTCATCAGCGTTCAACTGATGCCGCATGTTGTCGAATTGTTTGAGCCAATCACAACTTTGCAAATAGAACTGCTGGCCTTGCTCGGTAGTGCGGGTGCGGCGGGTGGTTCTTAGTAATAATTGACAGTGTAATTGAGCCTCCAACCAAGAGATCCGTTTGCTGCAAGAAGAGGTGGTGATGCCAATCCGCTCTGCGGCAAGGACAAAGCTACTACTCTCAACAACCGCAACATAGGTTTTTACCGCATTTAACCAGTCTATAGTGCCCTCCTTACGCCATTGTTTCCTTTTAGGAAATAAACTGTGTCTTTAGTGAATGATTATCCACTTCTGGCTTTAATTTACAATTGCGCAATCTAGCTAGAGGAGTTATTGAGTGAGCGCAGCACGCCTTCCGTTATTATTTTCGATTGCATTTATGGCCTGTTCGCAGTTGACCAATGGTTTACTTGCCCCTGCTTTACCGCAGATGGCAGTGCATTTTTCAGTAGAAGAACACCTAGTACAGAGCTTGATCTTATGTTTCATTCTCGGTTTGGGTTTATCTCAGCTTGTTTATGGGCCTTTGGCCGACAGTTTTGGTCGACGACGTATATTCTGGTGGGGGCAGAGTATTTTCTTAAGCGGCAACATGCTGACTTTTTTCGGCCTAAATAGTCTTTATCTGTTAATGCTGGGCGTGCTAATTCAAGGCTTAGGAGCTGGCAGCAACCAAATTTTAGCGCGCTGCCTAATCAGTGATAGCTATCGAGGCCTTGAACTAAAACATGGTTTTGCTTGGTTGGGCATGGCGGCCTCGGTCATCCCGGTGATAGGGCCTGTGGTAGGCGGTTTGGTGACCGCCTATTGGGGATGGCATTATTTGTTTTTCATCATCGGTAGCGCGGTGAGCATATTAATGATGATGGCGGCTAAATGGTTGCCAGAGACTCAAACCGAGTTGGGGTCGCCCTTGCAGTTTAAACGAGTTATGCGCGATTACTTTAATTTGGCGCTGAATCCCCATTTTATCGCTTATTCTTGCTTATCGTGGATCGCCAGTATTGGCTTGATGTATATGATTAGCAGCGCGCCATTTGTATTGCAGCACGATTTTGGTCTCAGCGCCGATAGCTATGGTTTGGTTATGATCATTCCGGCTGCTGGCTTGGCTTTAGGCAGTGCCTTTACGCGTCGTTACAACGGTCGTTGGTCTGAATTGCAAGTGATAGCTTTAGCATCTACCTTGCCTTTTTTGGCGACTTTAATTCTGTTGCTCAGAGGGAATGAGTTATCTTGGGTGGTATTGGCGATGAGCTTGATTAGCGCCAGTGTTGGCAGTATTTACCCGATCTCTCAATCGGGCTTGTTTGGCCTATTTCCCTCGCAAGCGGGCACGGTGTCGGCCTTAAGTGGTACCAGCCAAATGACCTTAACCGCGCTAGCTGTTGGGCTATTAACCAGTATCTTATTGCCGAGCACAAATGGAATGGCGGTCATATTTACGGTGATGGGGCTGTGTTTAATGTTGGCTATGGTGATCCAGGTTATGAAAGTCAGGCCGCTAGCTGTGTAAAGATAGTATGCTGAATTTATAACAATTTTTCTGACATAAGGAGCCCTGATGACGATTAGAGCTTTAGGCCATACAGAGTCTTTATTTGCCAGTTTAACCAGCTGTGGGGCAATGTTGGTGGTGAATGCGGTAGTAGTAAAAGGCAGACTTAATGCAGATTTAGCGCCGCAGATTCATCAACTATTGTTAGCTAGACATCCCTTTTTGAGCCTCTGTTTACAAGGCGATGCACAGCACTGGCGTTGGCAAAACTGTTCCACTCCGGTTGAGTTGAAGGTTGATTACCTTGAGTCACAGCCGTTCCAACCAAGTTTGGCTGAACTCATGGAGCAGCAGAGCAATCAGCCTTTGTCGGTGGGAGGGCCGTTGTGGCGAGTTCGTTTGTTAGTTGGGGCGGAGCAATCAGCTCTAATCATTAGTCTTCATCATTGCATTTGTGATGGCCTCTCGGCTTCCGCTTTGCTGGCTGAATGGTTAAGTCACCACCAGCAATTATTACAGAAAGTCGCCATTCAGCCGAAGCGTTTAGCGCTTCGGCCTAGCGTTCATCAAGCGTTGAATCATCAAATGCCTCCGCAGGGTGGCAGCCCTTTTTGCGCCCCCCTCTCTAGCAAACAAGCTAAGGCGTGGTTGGCGCAAAGTGAAGTGAGCCTAAAGTCTCGTAACAAATTACAACTCATTAGTTTTGAAGCGGCCCAAACCAGCGCGCTGCTTAAGTTGGCGCGCGCTCATCAATTGAGTTTAACTATATTGCTTTACGCTGTAGCTATAGAAACCGCTTTAGCGTTAGCTAAAATCCCAACTGATTCGGTGAGTGCGGGAGGGAATGCCAATCTACGGCCAATTATCGAGCCAGCCGTTGACGAGCAGGAGTTGGCTTGTTATGTGTCGATGTTTTCTTTTGACGTGGCTTGCTTTGATGATGACGATTTTTGGCAGCGGGCTAAGCGGATCCACCATTCATACCAACAGCAGGTAGCGACGGGGTTGCACCTCATCTCGTGCAATGATGATTGGTGGCGGCAACAGGCTTCTCGTGCGGAGCAAGATATGCAACTGGTTGCAGGGCGTTTTAATTGCATTCATCTGTCTAATTTGGGCAATATTGAGCACTTGTTTGCGGCTTTACGAAAACAAGGCTTAGAGGCTCAGCAATATTACTTTACCGCTGCTCAACACCTTGTGGGTTCCATTTTTTGGTTGGGTACTCAGACGCTGGCGGGGGGCTTAACGGTTACCATCAATTGTGTTGAACCCATAGTCAGCCAGAGCATGCGACGCGAATTTGCTGAGCAGTTTAAAGCGCGTTTGCTTAGTTTGTTACAAGCGCAGGACTGACGGCTAACCCCATTTTGATTAATAGTTATAACCTATTACTTACAACGAAATATTCAATTTTTTTATATTGCATTTAATCGGTATAGTATAGGTAAATCTTGTTCCCTTGGAGTTTAACTATGTTTGCAGTAATTTTTGGTCGTCCTGGTTGTCCTTTTTGTGTTCGTGCTAAACAGATTGCAGAACAGCTAAGCGAAGCGCACGAGGATTATAATTACCGTTATGTGGATATTCATGCCGAAGGTATTTCTAAAGCTGATTTGGAAAAAACCGTGGGTAAGCCGGTTGAGACGGTACCGCAGATCTTTGTTGATGAAAAACACGTAGGCGGTTGTACAGAATATGAAGCATTGATGCGCGAACAGTTTGATTTCTAAAAATTAATTTTCTTGCTAAAAGCCTGGTTATTACCAGGTTTTTTTGTTTCAAGCCTGCAGTAAACAAAAAATCCTAGTCTTCAGGGGGCTGTGGCTACAAAATTTTTAAAATTTTAACTAAGCTGAAATTACCACCAAGCCTTAATTGAACAGGGGAGTGTGTGATGGATGCTAGTTATATGTTGAATCTTGATGCCAATATCTTGTTGGGGATTGTTAACGAAAAACTACGTTTGGAATGTGATAGTTTGGAAGACTTAGCGTTAACGTTTGGTTTTGAAGAGCGCTCATTGGCTCGTCGTTTAGAAAGCATTGGTTATCACTATGATGTGATAAGTAACCAGTTTAAGGCTTTTTAGTCTGCTTGGTTTTTCTCTCGATAGATGCTGATCAGCTATCTATCGAGAGCTAGCTGTTTAGCAAAATAGAATTTCTTCTAACTTGAACATTTAGCTAACTTCACTGGTCAATGGCATTGGCTTGTGGCTAATTGTTGTTGGCGTTGCGGTAAACAGCCCATTGGGTATTCTATATCTTATATCATCAATCCTAGCTCTAGCCTCTCTGTTGCACTGGCACCACTCTTTGTTAAATCGTTCTTAGTCTTTTGGCCATGTAGAGTGGCTATATAGCCGTTTTAATGCGGCTAGTTGTTAGCGGATAAGCTCCAGTAGTGAAAAATAAGTGTTTAATTATTAACTGCTTAGAGCGGCAATATAAAGTTCCCTTGTCATTAATCTTTAATTTTTCAGTCACCTGATTGTCATTTATCAGCCCTAAGATTTCGTTCAACTTTTGTAGAGTTAGTTCACATTTTTTAGGGATTAAAATGAAAAAGCTTACTATTATTGCCTTGGCTGTTGCCGCAGCTTCTGGTTCTGTTCAGGCCGCCAAAGTTTATCAAGATGAAAAACATTCGGTGGATCTATATGGCCGTGTATACGCTGGTTATACCGTAGGCGATGACGAAGGTAAATCTGACAATTTCGGCTCTGATCAATACGTTCGTTTGGGCGCTAAAGTTAAATCTAAAATTGATGACGTTAGCTATGCAGTAGGCCGTTACGAGCTACAACTAGAAAGCAATCACGAAGGTGATGAAGCCTCTAAAACCAAAACTCGTCTAGCTTATGCCGGTTTTGGCGGTAATTACGGTGAGTTCACCTTTGGCCGCAACTACGGCGCTCTAGAGTTAATTGCCGACTGGACTGATAGCAGCTACGTAAACCCATACGGTAACAGTGCCTTAGGTATTAGCTCTAGCCGCGAAGAAGGCATTGGCCGTTCTGGCAACGTTTTAAAATATACTGGTGAATTCAGCGGCTTAGACGTACACGTTTCTTACAAGTTTAACGACAATGAAAAAGAAGACGGTGTAAGCCAAGACAACTCAGCCTACGGCATCGCATTGGCTTATACTTTTGACTTCGGCTTTGGTATTGGCGGTGGTTACAACGTAGCTAACAATGCAGACGGTATCGACGACAGCAAAATGGCCATCTTCGGTGTGAACTACGATGCCAACGGTGTATATGCGGCAGCCAACTACGCCACTGGTACTAACAACAAAGGCTTTAAGCAGCACCATGCTGATAGCCAAGGTGACCATACTGGTTACGAAGCTGTTGTGGGTTACAAGTTCACTAAAAACTTCCGCGCTCAAGCGATGTGGAACAAAGCTGAGCTAGAGCCAAATAATGGCACGAAATTCGATAAAGTCGATTACTACACCATCGAAGGTCGTTACGACTTAACTAAACAACTACGCATCGTGGCTGCTTATCAAATGAATCAAATTGATGATGCTAAAGACGAGTTCCACTTTGCTGCTCGCTACGACTTCTAAGCTCAACCCTGCACGCTAAGCACTGGCTTAGCGTGCACTTCCTTACTTTCTTATGTTTGTCTCTTTCCAGCTCCTTGCGAGCTGGTTTTTTTGTTTTAGCTAATATTGATGAAGAGAATTTTTGAGCGTCGTTGCAAGTTGTAAATGGCTTGTTTTTCGGTGGGCAAATCTTCGAAGTTGGCCAAAGCAAAGCCGCGTTCTCTAAACCAATGAATGCTCTTGGTGGTGAGTACAAACAGCTTACTTAAGCCCTGTTGTTTGGCGCGTTTAATAATTGCTTGTAGTAGTCGGTCACCACGGCTAGCTTGGCGGTATTGAGGATGGCTAACTAAGCAAGCCAGCTCGCCCATGTTTTCTTTGCTAAAGGCATACAAGGCGGCGCAGCCAATAATCATGCCGTCTCGTTCAACAATGGTGAAACGATCAATTTCCATTTCTAGCAATTCGCGAGAGCGACGCACTAATATGCCTTGTTCTTCTAAGGGGCGAATGAGTTCGATAATGCCGTTTATATCGTCTAAGCGGGCTTCGCGGATCCGCTCATAACTGTATTGAACTAATTGGGTGCCGCTGCCGTCTCGCGTATACAGTTCTTTGAGTAAGGCGCCGTCTTGCTGGTAACTTACTAAATGGCAGCGCTCAATACCGCGGTCACTGCACTGGATCGCGGCGCGTAGGTAGCGCAGCGTATCTTTATCGGTATTTTTTAAAAATGCCTCGGAACTCATCAGTTGATGAGCGGTGTCGGGAAGCAATTCGCTGAGCAGTGTGCCGTCTTCATTGTGGATCCCTTGCTCTGGGCAAAAGTAGATCACCTTATCGGCTTTGAGTGATACGGCAATTTCGGTGGTGATGTCTTCAGAGCAGATATTAAATAGCTCGCCGGTCACGGATACACCCAGCGGCGAAACCATCACTATCTCACCGTGTTCAAGCTGTCGTTTAATACTCTGATGGTTAATGCGGCGTACTTTACCGGTGTGTAGAAAATCAATACCGTCTTCTACCCCGATGGGTTGAGCCACCACAAAGTTGCCACGTACCACGTTAATATGGGCTTGATGAAGCGGCGAATTAACTAAGCCCATAGACAGCTGGGCTTCGATATCCATTTGAATTTGGCCTACCGCCTGTTTAATGATGTTTAGGCTACGTTCATCGGTAATTCGTTGCTCGCCGGCAAATAGACAACTGTGTTGGTGAGCAGCAATCAGGCTGTCAATTTGTGGCCTAGCACCACACACCAAAACAATTTTTACCCCCAAGGTTTTTAGTAACGCTATATCTTGAATGATGGTGGTAAAGTTATCGCTGCTACTAGCCTCGCCACTGAGCATAACAACGAAGGTTTTTCCTCGGTGGGCATTAATGTAAGGGGCAGACTGGCGAAACCAAGTCACTAAATCTTCGGCCGAGCGGTCCAAATTCGTCTCCATGAATAACTAACTATAAGTTTTGACTAACAAGTCAAATTAACTGTAATTGTTGCATAACTAGAGCCATTGTCGAGAACTAAGTTTGCCTTCTTGACAAAACTCATACACAGATGTGTCGTTATGAGGTTGTGAAGTCGCAAAAGGTGGAGTATAAGCTGCTGTGTTAACACAATGGTAGTAGTAATAAATATTAATTTTATCAATGTATTTGATGGGAATTAATGAGTAAAGAAGGATATTTATGGATAACTATGTCGTACCTGAGCATCTGGCTATGCGCAAACAACCTAGTCAAGTACGCACCAGGCGACTAGTCGAGCACATATTAGACAACACCTTGTGGTTGATTCAAGAGCAAGGTATGGCTGCGGTAAATACCAACTTGATTGCTAAATATGCAGAAATAGATATTGCTTCCCTGTATCGCTTTTTCAAAAACAAAGAAGCTATTTTCTTTGCCTTGGCGCACCGCTGGTTTATTAAAGTTCAGCAGGTGGTGATAGAGCAAGATTTCCAACAGCGAGTAGGTAATATTCTTCAATACGAAGATAGTGCCCAAATCAAACTACGAGCTTTACCTGAGACTGAAGTCATGTTGGTTAGCTTTCATGAGTTGTTTACTCACGATAAAGATTTTAAAGCGCTGGAGAATTGGCATCGCAATATCGTGGTATCACAGATGAAACGTTCGTTTATTGAAAATGGCAGCAAGTGGGACGATCAGGCTTTAAGTAGTGCTTGCGTTTACCTATATAACCTCACTAGAAATTTCATCGCCGGTACTATTGGTATGTCGGAAGAAGAGTATTTGCAGCAGTTTGCTTGGTTCCAAGTAACCGCCAATCAGTTGCGTGAGTTAGTGTTAATGGGTGAAGTGCCCACTTTCTTTACTGAGTAAAATATTGCTTTGCGGTCATTAAGTTCAGTCTTAGGGCTAGTGTAATGACCATAGTCCCGTTTTAATTGTCTGATTTACAATCGAATTTGTTTTTATCTTCGTTCATTTATCCTTACACATAAAACTACCTAGAATTTCACCTTTCCTGCTATTTTGTGCGTTGCTTACTGTATTTTAGCTAGCTATCAGGTCAAACTATTCTTAATATTCATTCGCGTAAAATCATCAATAAAAGCGCCGTTTATTGCGTAAGCTAAACTGATATCGAGATGATGATTAAGCGATGTGAGAGAGTCAGCAGTGATGGCTCTACATCATTTTCTAGGGAGTAAGTCATGGAACTGGAAGCGTTTTTCCAGCAGGTTAAAAAACTGCCAGTGATGCCGCAAATTATGCAGGAGTTGCTAACCAGCATTAACGACGAAAATGTCGACTTGCATCAACTGGGCAAAAAGTTATCAACCGACCAGTCGCTTGGGGCGAATGTGTTGAAAATGGCTAACTCAGCTGCCTTTCGTGGTGTAAAGCAAATTGACTCGATTGAGGCCGCCGCAATCCGGCTAGGCTTGAAGCGAGTGCGCTCGCTGGTGGTCGCCGCGGGTTTAAATGGCATGATGCCCAGTAAAAACTTCGACCAACAACAGTTTTGGGGGCAGGCTATTTACGTGGCCTTATTGGCCCAGGCTTTGGCTAAATGCAGTGACATCGAGCCCGATACGGCATTTACTTGTGGCATGTTACACAACTTTGGTGAATTGTTGATTGCCAGTGCCACGCCTGAAGAAGCCGGCCTAATTGAACTGTGTTTAGAGAGTGGTGAAACTCGGGTATCGGCGCAGCGCCAAACTTTGGGTTTAGATTACGCCCAAATTGGTGGTGAACTGGCTCGTCGTTGGAATTTCTCTCCGGTGATTACCGATGCCATCGAGCAGCAGCTCAACCCCATGGATTATGAAGAAGTATCCCGCCCCGCAGTGCTGATCCGCCTAGCGATTTTTGCTCACCATGCCTTAAATGCCAAACTCAGTGCCGAGATGGTTGCAAACAACCTACCCGAACCTCTGTGTCAGTTGGCTGGGGTAGATAAAACCAAGGCACAAAGCTATATCGAAGAAGCGATAGAGCAGGGTGAACAAATGATTAATCATAGTATGGCTTAACCCGCCCACTAGCTTACAGTAAGGCCCTTAGGGGCCTTTTTTATGGGCGCTTTGGCGTTTTAAAACCAGCTAACCACCAGCGTTTAAAGGCCACCAAGGCTTGGTGGGCATCGTTTAGCAGTAGATAGTTGACCGGTACCACCAATAAGGTGATCAGGGTGGCGAAGATGATGCCAAAGCCCAGCGATATGGCCATTGGGATTAAGAATTGCGCTTGGGTACTCTTTTCAAAAATCAGCGGCATTAAACCGGCAAAGGTGGTCAGTGAGGTGAGTATTACCGCACGAAAACGCGCCACCCCGGCATTGGCTACCGCCACCATAATATCCACGCCCTTGCGTCGTTGGCGGTTGATATAGTCCACCAGTACTAAGCTGTCGTTTACCACCACTCCAGTCAGTGCCAGCATGCCCATCATACTCATAATGGTAAGTGGCATGCCCATGATCATATGGCCCAAGATGGCACCCACCACCCCAAAGGGAATGGTCGACATCACTACAATGGGTTGCCAGTAGGAGGCAAAGGGAATGGCTAATAAGGCATAAATCACGAACAAGACAAATAACAAGCCTACCCCAAGGCTGGCAAAGGACTCGCGCTGCTCTTTGGCCTCCCCTTCCAAACTAAAACTCACTTGAGGAAAGGCGACTAAGCGCTGTTGCAGCCACTGTTGTAAATCTGCCTTGATAACTTCGATATTGGCTTGCTGTTTATTCACGTCGGCGCGAATATTTTGGGTGCGTAGGCGGTCAATACGGGTAATGGTGGCAGGGCTTTGTGAAGCCTGCACTGTGGCTACCTCACTAAACGGTAATTCAGCGCCAGTGGGAGTGCGAATTAACATGTTAGTTAAATTGTATTGTGATTGGCGTTCGCTGGCAGGATAGCGAACATACACCTTCACATCTTCGCGGCCGCGCTGAATGCGTTGAACTTGATAACCAAAAAAGGCGCTTCTTACTTGTTGGGCCAGGTCATTTAAAGTTAAGCCCAAAGCCTGGGCCTGAGGTTTGATATTGAGTTGCAGCTCTACCTTGCCGTCTGCCAAGCTGTCTTCAATGTCGAAAATGGCCGGATATTGCTGTAGCTTTTGCTTAGTTAAGTCTGCCAATTTAGCCATGGCGGCAAAATCGTTACTACTAAATTGAATATCTAAAGGCGAGCCTCCGCGGCCCATTTCGGCGCGAAAACTGAGGCTTTCAGTACCCGGTAAATTGCCGATTAGCTGACGCCATTCGCGCACTAATTCGGTACTGCTAATTTCTAAGCTGCGGGTTTCAGGAGGCTCTATTTCAAATACCACCCGGCCTTGGTTACTTTGACCACTGCCGCTACCGCCGCTGGAACCACTGGTAGCTAGAATGTTGAGAATAATGCTGTCGCCGGTGTCTGGGTCGCGGTATTTTTGCTGCAGAGTAAGGGCTGCATCAAGAATCCGGTTTACATAGTTGTCGGTAATGCCGAATGCCGTGCCCGCTGGCATCACTAGGCTAGCACGGGCGGTTTCACTGGGTACCCGCGGGAAAAAGACAAAGCGGATCCAGCCTGAGGTAGCCAGAGAAAGCACCACAATAAATATCCCAACAGCGACGGCTGCGGTGGTAATGCGGTGGGCGAGAGCTTGTTTCAACAACGGTTGGTAAAACTTTAAGATGGCGTTTTCAAAACCATTGGCAAAGTTGTTTTGCCAACGGGTGAAGCGTCCGGCTTGCTTGCTGGGTGGCTTAATGTGTTTTAAGTGGGCGGGCAAAATCAGTTTCGACTCCACCAAGGAGAACAACAAAACCGGAATAACAATTAAGGGAATTTGCGCAAAAATCTCTCCGCGCACGCCACCGATCATCATCAGCGGTAAAAATGCCGCAACCGTGGTTAATACCCCAAAGGTCACCGGCACCGCCACTTCTTGAGTTCCTTTAATCGCCGCGCTAAGCGGTTTCTCTCCAGCCTTGAGGTGGGTATAAATATTCTCACTGGTGACAATGGCATCGTCGACCAAGATCCCCAGCACCATGATGAAGGCAAACAACGAGATAATATTAATCGTCACATCTACTGCCGGCATCACTAGCAAGCCACCCATGAAACTAATCGGAATGCCGATACACACCCATAGCGCAATGGCCGGGCGTAAGAATAGCGCCAGCAATAAGGCCACCAAAATACTGCCCTGAATGGCACTGTTTTTTAAAGTATTAAGCCGCGCTTTGACGATTTTGGAACTGTCTCGCCAATAATTTAAACTGACGCCTTTGGGCAAATAAGGCTGTTTATCTTGAATGAATTGTTTCACCGCATCGGAGATGTCGATGGCACTTTGGTCACCCACTCGATAAACCTCAATCATTACCGCGGGCTTTTTATTAAAGCGATTAATGATAGGTGTTTCTTCAAAACCATCGACGATGTTGGCAATTTCAGACAGGCGGATCCGCGTGCCATCGGCTCGACTTATGATCAGCAGATCGGCGAATTCATCGCCTAAATAGGCCTGGCCTTTGGTGCGCAATAAGATTTCGCCACCTTGGGTTTTTACCGAGCCCGCAGACAAGTCTAGCGAGGCTTGGCGAATAATTTGCGCCACTTGGCTCAGCTCTAGGCCATATTCACGTAGCTTTTGCTCCGATATTTCGATGGATATTTCATAGGGCGCCACCGAGTCCAGTTCTACTTGGCTTAGTTCCGGCAGTTGTAATAACTCGTCGCGAACGGTCTCGGCCACCAAGCGCAGTTCTTTCTCGGCCAATTCCCCGGAAACGGCAACGGTAATGGTTTCGCGTTTAAACTGACTCAGGCTTACCACTGGGCGTTCGGCGTCACTGGGAAAGGTATTAATGGCGTCGATCCGTGATTTGATGTCACTCATCACATCGCGAGTATCATAGCGGGAGTTGATTTCGGCGCTGACTCGGGCCGCGCCTTCTTGCGATATTGAGGTAATTTGTTCGATGCCTTCGATATCGCTGATCGCTTCCTCAATGCGAATCGCTAAGCTTTCTTCGCTTTCTTCAGGGCTGGCTCCTGGCAGGGCAATGCTGACATTCACCATGTCTAATTCAAATTCGGGAAATACCTCCAGCGGCAGGCGAAACTTGGCGGAATATAAACCAAGGCCAACAATGAGTACCATCAGCAAGTTAGCCGCCACATGGTTACGGGTAAACCAAGCAATTAAACCGTGCATTGGGCTACTCCTATTGGCGAGCAAAATAATGGCAAGGTGAGTTGCTTACAGCTGGTCATTAGCTTGCTCCGCTGCTTCTGCTGGGGTGCCACTAATCACCCGTCCTAGTGGGGTGGTCACTAGCATTTGACCGGCTTCAACGCCATTGTCGATGACAAAACTGTCGGCATCTTGCCACACTACATGAACCGTTTTACGTTGCAGTAGACCGTCTTGCAAAATCACCACTTGTTGGTCGCTATAAAGAGCGCTGCGCGGAATAACAAAGACTTGGCTAAGCTGTTTGCCTTGGATTTCGGCGCGAACAAATTGGCCTATTTTAAGCGCTGGTTTGGTTTCATTATTGGGGCCATAAGGGTCGTCTATTTGCGCCACCACATAGAGCTGGCGGCTGGCAGCATCGAGGGCCGCTTCACTGCGCACCAGCTTGGCTTGCCATTGATATTGCTGGTTACCGTAACTGGTAATGAGTTCAACTACAGGCTGCTTTTGACTGGCTTGGCTTTGGCGAAAGTTCTCTGGAATGGCCACCGCAGTTTGCTGATGTAGGCTAATTGGCAGCCGTACTTCTAGATAGTCGATGGCATAACTGCTGGCCAAGGTTTTGCCACTGCTGAGATACTCCCCTAGTTCCACTTGTTTGTCTATAATTCTGCCGGCGTAGGGCGCGCGAATCACGCTGCGCTCTAAGTTTAGCTTGGCGCGGCTAAGCTTAGCTTGGGCCGAGTCTACCGCGGCTTGTTTGGCGGCTAGTTGTGGTTTGCGTAGGACCAAGTCGTTGGCTGGTTGCCCCTTGCCTAGGCGTTCCCAATCGCGCAAGGCTTGCGTCACCTTAGCTTGTTCTTGGGCGAGTTCTAGTTGACTGGTTTGTAGTTCGGCTTCGGCGATGGTAATTGCGTTTTGATAGTCGCGAGGGTCTATTTTGACTAGGATTTCGCCTTTTTCAAAGAAAGCGCCTTCGCGAAAATTCTCTGAAACATAGGTGATGGTGCCTGCAACTTGAGCGATGAGTTTAGTCTCGGTATGCGCTTGAATACTGCCATAGGAGCTAACACTGACTTGATAGTTTTGCAAACGCAGTGGCATCACTTCTACCGATAACTTGGCTAGTGGCTCCGGTGGGCGACGCTGCACTTCAGGCTGGTTATTGCTGATATAGCGAGCAGCCAGCAGCGCGATAGCCAGTACCAACAGCGGAAGACTAAGTCGTATAAGTTTGGCCATAAGCAGCAAATTCCCTAATCAAATAATGGCTCGGAGGCAAAAGCCTCGCGGCTAGTTTGAGCTTGTTGCAGACCGCCACCTAGGGCTAAGTAGAGCTCAATTCTATTTTGTAACTGTGAGTTTAAGGCAGTAATGGCACTGCTTTGTGCGTCAAAGGCCCGCCGTTGTGATTCCAATACGGTGACGTATTCATTAAGACCAGCTAAGTAGTTTTCAAAGGCCAGTCGTTCGGCTTGTTTGGAATCTTCGGCTGCGCTGGCTAACAGTTCGGCGTTATGGCGTAAGCTCGGCTCTTGCTGTAGTGCTTGCTCCACCTCGGCAAAACTGTCGAGCACTGTTGCTACATAGTTAGCGTTCAGGCTTTGCGCTTGGGCGTAACGTTGCTGCTGAATGTTCTCTCGTCGAGCCGCATCAAAAATCGGTGCGCTAATGCCAGCAAATAACGACCAAACCAGAGAGCTACCATTAACTAGCTGGCTAAGCTGGTCACTTTGGCCTCCGCCACTGCCACTTAATGAGAGGCTGGGAAAGCGCTCACGATAGGCGGCGTAAACGCGTAAGTCGGCCGCTGCTAATTGGTATTGGGCGGCTTTAATGTCGTGGCGGCGTTGCAATAATTGTGAGGGAAGACCAGCCGGCAGAGCGGCTAGCGGGGTAGCCAATTGCCCTTGTACGTTGATTTGCCCATTCGGGTAGCGTCCCAATAGCAGCTCCAGTTGCCGCTTGGCTTGAGTGAGTTCACTACTACGAGAATTAAGTCGAGCCCGAGCCGCACTTAAATCGGCCCGTGCTAAGTACACATCGAGGGCGTTATTGATGCCACTTTGGTAGCTTTCTTCGATAATTTGTAAGTTGGCCTTTAGGTTTTTATAGCGCTCGGCAATCAGCTCGCGCTGCTGCTCGGCGGCGATCACGTTATACCATTGTTGGGCGGTGTCTGCGGCGAGGCGGATTTGTGCCTGTTGCCACTGCTCGAAACTGACCTTAGCGTCTAGAATGGCTGCCTGTTGTTGGGCGTCGAGCTTGCCCAACCAGTCTAATTCCCAACTAAATTCTAAACCCACCCTAAATTGACTGTTGCTGTTGGCTTCGTTGCCGCTGCGCTGACCGCTGAGAAAGGCGTTAATGTTGGGCCAGGATTGGCTATGCTGAATTTGAATTTGATAGAGTTGCTGGTCAAGCGCAAAACCTTGTTGTTGCAACTGCGGGTTGGCGTTCAAGGCTTCTTTTATCAGCGCTTGTAGCTGAGCCGGAAGCGCTTGCTCTAAGCCTTGATTGGCAAACTCACCTTGCTGATATTGGCTACTCCAAGAGTTGGCTGCCAGCTGGCTATTGGGAGTATGAGCGGGAGTAGAATTGCGGCTACAGGCAGACAAACCTACCAGCAACAAACTTATCCAAGCCCAATTAGCCAAGCGCATTCCATATCCTACTGTTAATCTCCTGAGCGTATTATTTAACGTTGCTTGGCTTAAGATGTCGAGTGTTTGCTTGGGCTTTTACTTTAATTTACAGTTACTTTGTTAGCGTTTCGTCGCTTGCTGGTAAAGCTGTAAGATCCATGAAAAAACCAAGCTCGCATCCACCGGATGTTTCAAGCTGGCTTTAGCCAAAACGAACTGAGTGGGCGAAAGGATCATCTGCCGCTTATCAATCAGTGCTTCGCTATAGCCCCGTTCAAACTCGGGATGGCCTTGAATGGCAAAAATATTACTGTCTATCTGATACATAAAGTTAGGGCAAAACTCACTGCTGGCCAATAGCTCGGCCTGTTTCGGTAATTCGGTGACCTGATCTTGGTGGCTCACATAGATCTTCAGCTCGCTTACAGGTTCTTCGACCTTGGCCCAAGAGGGCGGTTTAATTAACTGATTAGTGGCTACGCCCAAACCCCAACCCTTGCTAGACTTTTCTACTTTTCCGCCCAGTGCTCGCGCAATAATCTGATGGCCAAAACAAATGCCGGCCAAGGGGCGCTGTAACTGCTCACATTGCTGGATCCAAGTGATTAGTTGCAAAATCCATGGCTGTTGATCGTAGGCATTGTGGCGGCTGCCAGTAATAAGAAAACCATCGAATTGATTGAGTTTAGGGAGTTCATTGTTTAGTACATTGAACACTTCGAATTCTAGGGTGGCATCTTGCAAGGCTAAATGATGAATAAACATGTCAGTATATTCACCATACTTTTCAGCTAGTTGCTGATCTACTTTGTCACAATTTAAGAGTGCGATTTGCATGATAACTTCCAAACGATAGCAAGGCCTAAAACCATAAACTGTTAAATAAATCGTATCAAGTGTGGATTAATAAATTATATTTGTGTAGCGTTGTTAATTATTACATAACAGATCATAGCTCATCCGGAGGGAACATGGTTCAGCACGATTTACAATATTGGCAGGATAAAGCGGCAGATTTAAGCTTTCCTTGTAAAGCATTCATCAATGGTGAATTCGTTGATGCTCAGTCGGGAAACACTTTCGACAGCATTAACCCAGCGACAGGGCAGTTGCTGGCGAGCGTGGCAGAGTGTGATAGTGCTGATGTAGAGCTTGCCGTTAGCGCGGCCCGCCAAGCCTTTACTAGCGGAGTTTGGTCTAATAAGGCACCGGCCGAGCGTAAAGCGATTTTGCAGAACTTTGCCGCAGTCATTGAACAGCATCAAGAGCAACTGGCCTTGCTGGAAAGCTTAGATATGGGTAAGCCCATAGGTGATGCGATGTCTTATGACGCGCCCGCCACTGCTCGTTGTATTGCGTGGAATGCTGAAGCCATTGACAAAATTTATGACGAAGTGGCCCCCGTTACTAGTGACGCGCTGGCCTTGGTGACTCGCGAAGCGCTGGGGGTGGTAGCGGCGATTGTGCCATGGAACTTCCCTTTAGTGATGACCAGTTGGAAGATTGGCCCCGCCTTGGCCACCGGTAACTCGGTCATTTTAAAACCTTCTGAGAAATCTCCGCTAACCGCATTATATTTGGCTAAATTGGCGAAACTGGCGGGTATTCCCGATGGCGTATTTAACGTATTGCCGGGTTACGGACATACCGCTGGGCAAGCCTTAGCGCTACACATGGACGTAGACTGTATTACTTTCACTGGCTCTACTGCAGTAGGTAAAAAACTGGTGGAATTTTCTGGTCAATCAAACTTAAAACGCGCCTTTATGGAATGTGGTGGTAAAAGCCCCAACTTGGTTTGCGCCGATGTGGCCGACTTAGATAAGGCTGCCGCAACCGCAGTGGCGGCGATTTTCTATAATCAGGGCGAAGTGTGCACTGCCGGCTCTCGGTTAATTGTGCATCGGAGCATTCACCGTCAGTTGCTAGACAAGATGTTAGCGCTGGTTGAGCAATGGCAACCGGGTAATCCCTTAGATCCGAATACCAGCATGGGCGCCATGGTGGATGAAATGCAAATGCAACGCGTATTAGGCTTTATTGAAGGCGCTAAAGCGCAAGGCGCTAAGCTAGTGTGTGGTGGTGAGCAGGTGCTCAGCGAAACCGGCGGTTACTACATTCAGCCCACCATCTTTGATGATGTGGATGCCAGCTTGGATATTGTTAAGCAGGAGATATTTGGCCCTGTGCTGGTGGTGCAAGTATTTGATGACTTGGAGCAGGGCATAGCCTTGGCTAATGATACTGAATATGGCCTAGCCGCCGGAGTATGGACTGCCGACATTAATACTGCGGTGAAAACCTCTCGCGCTTTGCGCGCCGGTACGGTATTTGTAAATAACTGGGATGGTGGTGATATGACCATGCCCTTTGGTGGTTTTAAGCAGTCGGGTAACGGCCGTGATAAATCACTACACGCCTTAGAGAAGTACACCGAGCTTAAATCAACCTGGATCGACTTAAGCTAAGCACTTATTTGGCGGGTGGTTTTGACTCCGGCTGCTCGATGAAGTGTTCAAGAATGAACTGTTGATCGAGCGGATTTAAGTCAAAACGAAAAGCCACCTCGTTCAAGGAGCGAGCATCATGACAGTGGTGCTCGCCGATATACTTCACCGCCCGGATTAAATCGGTGCCCTTGGGCAGTAAATAACAATCACTCATGCGACCCCCTATGCTGCGATCAACTAGCTTTAAAAGCGAGTTAAGCCACTATACTTAAGTATAGTGGCTTCGTAAGCGCTGCGCCGAGGCGGGCCGTGAATTTGCTGTTAGCCCTTGTTGACAGCCAGCAGATGTAGCATCTCTAAACCTATGGTGGCCGCCGCCAGCGCGGTGATGTCGCTTTGATCGTAGCTAGGCGAGACTTCCACCACATCCATACCAACAATGTTTAAACCCACTAAGCCGCGCAAAATTTGTAAGACGCGATTACTACTTAGGCCGCCAGCGACAGGTGTTCCGGTACCGGGCGCATAGGCTGGATCTAGGCAGTCAATATCAAAGCTCAGGTAGACCGGTAAGTCAGCCAGTTGCTGGCGAATTTGGCTAATCACTTGTTCGATGCTGAGGTTATTGGCTTGGTCGGCATTAATCACTGTGAAGGGGTGGCCTTCGCGGGTGTAATCGGTGCGAATACCCACCTGTACTGAGTGACTGGGGTCAATTAAGCCTTCTTTGGGGGCATGGTAAAACATGGTGCCATGGTCATAACGGCTGCCTGCGCTGTAGGTGTCGGTATGCGCATCAAAATGCAATAGTGCCATTTTGCCATGATGCTTAGCGTGAGCTCGAAGTAAAGGCAGGGTTACAAAGTGGTCACCGCCAAAACTGAGCATGGTTTTGCCTGCCGAAAGTAAGCTATCGGCATAAGCTTCTAAACGCTCGGTAAATTGCTGCTGTTCGCCACAGTCAAATACCAAATCACCGGCATCCACCAATTTAAGACGCTCTAATAATTTAAAGTCCCAAGGCCAGCGAGCTTCTTCCCAAGCCAGGTTTACCGAGGCACGGCGCACTGCATCTGGGCCTAAGCGGGCACCAGAGCGCCCGGTGGTAGCCAAATCAAAGGGTAATCCGGTAATCACTACATCGGCATCGGAGCTTTGCGGCTGGTGATTAAGTGCTTGTCGTAAAAAGGTATTAGCGTTGGAATAGAGTGAATGATCAGGATGTGAGGCAAGCGTGCTCATTAAGGCGTCCTTGTTACAAAATATTGAACAATTTATAGCGTATTGGTCTGCAATTGACTACTAGTGTTTTATATTTGGCGGCAAAATATTTTTTGGGTTTAGTGGGACTGGAATAAAGCGCTTAAACACTAGACACTCAAGGGCGCTCTTCCTACACTGAGTAAAGCCTTCTTTAGTTTAACCACATGGACGTTACCAATGCTTAGGTCATTATTTTCACTCACTTTTTTTAAACTACCCCTACTGCTGGTTGTGATGGCCGTTGGGGGACTTAGCATGGTCAACCGTGCCTTTGCCGAAAGCGAGGTAAACGTAGCCGAAGTGAAGCTGGCTCAAGTAAAAGCATTTGTGCCCCATTTAAGCCAAAGTTATCAAGTAGAGCGGCAGTTTGTTGGGCAGGTGGTGGCCAAGCAACGTGCCGACATTGGCTTTGAACTAGCAGGAAAAATATCAAAAATCTTCGTTGATGAAGGCGAACATGTCAGTCAAGGCGAGATCTTGATGCAGCTTGATACCGAACTGCTGGATATTGAATATACCGATTTACAAGCTCAGTTACAGCAACTGGCCGCGGACGCCGCCCTAGTAAAGGCTAATTTGACGCGGGTTAAATCCCTAAAAAAAGAAGGTTATGCTTCTGCTCAGAGTCTTGATGAGTTAGTCGCTCAGCAAAAATCTTTGTGGGCCAATAAAGCCCGTATCGACGCCTCGATAAAAGCCAACCGTACCCGCATTGAAAAGTCCAGTTTGTTGGCGCCTTACAATGGCATCGTAGATCGCAGAACGGTTTCTGAAGGCGCAGTAGTGGGGGCTTCGCAAGCGGTGTTAACGGTGGTTCAGCAGGGCGCCAATGAAGTGAAAGTGGGGGTGCCGGTGCGTTTGCTAGAACATGTTGATTTGGTTGCCCCTAAGTCGGTCACTGTGGCCGGGCAAGACTATGCGGTGCAGTTGGTGGCCTCTGGCGGGCAGGTTGACCCGCAGACTCGTACCGTGCAATTACGTTTTGCTCTTCCGGAAAACGACAAGCTAGTGAGCGGCCAATTAGCCTACCTAAATGTGGTGGAAACCATTGACGAACCGGGCTATTGGATCCCAGTGACGGCCATTATCGACGGAGTGCGTGGGCTGTGGAATGTGTATGCGATTGTGCAGCAAAGTGATGGAACTTACTTACTGGAACGGCGCGATGTGAGCGTGCGTTATGCCACCCAGCAGCAGGCGTTTGTAAGTGGAGCGCTAGCCGAGAATGAGGCAATAGTGGCCACCGGGTTGCACCGTTATGTGCCAGGGCAGCGAGTGGAACCCGACGTGCAGCCAAGCGGAGTAAACTAGATGATTGCCGCTTTCTATAAAAATCCACGTTTGATTGCACTGTTTATGGTGTTGATTGTGGTGGCCGGTTTAGGGGCCATAGGCACCTTGCCACGCAGTGAAGATCCGGAAATCACCAGCCGTTTTGCCAGTATCTTTACCCAATATTCCGGGGCCTCGGCGGAGCGGGTTGAGTCACTGATTACCGACCCTATTGAAAACAAAATCCGCAAGCTATCGGAGATTAAACTCGTTCAGTCTTCGTCTCGACCCGGTTTTTCGGTGTTACAGGTTGAGCTAAAAGATGATGTGATGGATGTGGTGCCAGTATGGGCGCGGATCCGTGACTTGGTGGGTGAACTCACGCCGCAACTTCCCGCAGGCAGCTCGGCTCCCTTGCTAGATGAAGAGCGGGGCTATGCCTTTACCTCGATTATTGCCTTGCGTTGGACTGGTCCAGGAGAGAGTGACTTAGCCATATTGGGGCGTTATGCCAAAGAGTTGCAAAGCCTGCTGCGCAATGTACCCGGCACCGATTTTGTGGATATTCAAGGTGAGGGCAGCGAAGAGATATTGGTAGAGCTGGACCCTTACCAAGCTGGCGCACTGGGCATGACCACCGAGCAAATCTCCCAAATGATTGCCGCCGCCGACGCCAAAGTCACCGCCGGTGAATTGATTAATAACAATACCCAAATGCAGTTGGAGCTAAGGGGCGAGCTGGATTCGCTAGAGCGGATTAGGGATATTCCGCTGATTAGTGATAGCAATGGTTATGTTTACCGCTTAGGCGATTTTGCCACGGTGAGCCGCGCGCTAAAAAGCCCACCAGAGCAACTAGCCAAGGTAGAGCGTGAACCCGCAGTAGTACTTGGGGTAAGAATGCGCTCAGAATATCGAGTAGATAAATGGAGCGCTTGGCTGACCCAGGCCCTCGATGAGTTTCGCCAACAACTGCCCAGTAATGTCAGTGCCGAGGTGATATTCGAGCAAGAAAGTTACACCGCCAAACGCTTGGGCGAACTGGTCGATAACGTGCTAGTGGGCTTTGTGATTATTGTGTTGGTACTGCTGCTCACCTTGGGCTGGCGTTCGGCGCTGATTGTGGCGATGTCCTTGCCCTTAACGGTAATGTTTACTCTGGGCTGCATGAGTTTTTATGGCACACCCATCCATCAGATGTCGGTGACAGGTTTAGTGGTGGCTTTGGGCATTATGGTGGATAACGCCATTGTTATGGCCGATACCATCGGTCAGAAAAAGCGGCAGGGTTTAACTGGATTACAGGCAGTACAACAAGCCGTTGCCCATTTGTGGCTGCCCTTGTTGGGCTCTACTTTAACCACCGTATTGGCCTTCTTGCCGATTGTACTGATGCCGGGGCCAACCGGTGAATTTGTGGTAGGCATCGCCTTAAGTGTGATTTTTTCTTTGGTGGGCTCCTACATTATTTCCCATACCTTGGTAGCCAGCTTCTCTGGCCACTTCTTGCCTTCTCACGAGAGCGGCGACCATTGGTATGAGCGAGGTTTAAACATCGCTTGGCTAGGTCGAATTTTTCAAGCCATATTACGTGCTTGCTTGCGCTTCCCTAAAGCTTCTATGTTATTGATATCGCTGCTACCGGTGACGGGTTTTTATGGCGTGGGCCAGATGACCGAACAGTTTTTCCCGCCTTCGGATCGCGACATGTTTCAAATAGAAGTATATGTGGCACCGCAGTCGAGTATCTACGCTACAGAGGATGTGACCGAGCAATTGACCGAGTACATGTATGCTAAAGAGGGCATTAAGTCGGTGAGTTGGTTTGTTGGTAATAATGCACCTTCGTTTTATTACAACCTGATGCCACGGCAAATGGGCGCTAAAAATTATGCTCAAGCGATGGTCACCACCGATGATTACCAGGCGGCTAACCGTTTAATTCCAGAGCTACAGCAAGAGTTTGACCGAGAATTTCCGCAGGCTCAGGTACTGGTACGTAAATTGGAACAAGGGCCACCGTTTAATGCGCCGGTGGAACTGCGCATTTATGGGCCTAATCTCGATGTATTAAAAGAGCTGGGTGATGAATATCGGCGTATCTTAACCGAGCTGCCTAATGTGACCCATACTCGCGCCACTTTATTACCCGGCACACCCAAGGTGTGGCTGAATGTGGATGAGAATGAATCCTTGCTCAGTGGCATGAGCCTGACCCAAGTGGCCAGTCAATTACAGGCGAACTTGCAGGGGCGGGTCAACGGTACGGTATTAGAAGCCAGTGAGTCTTTGCCGGTGCGGATCCGTCTGGCCGATAGGCAGCGTAGCGAAGTGGGTGACTTAGGCGATTTAACTTTAAGCAGCCAATTGGCAGGCAATATTCCTTTATCTTCGCTTGCCCAGTTAGAAATTTTACCCACTCGTGGTGAAATTCCGCGACGTAATGGTCGCCGGGTGAACGTGGTAGAAGGCTATTTGCGTACCGATGTATTGCCTGGTGCGGTGCTCGATGCCTTTAGAGAGCGCCTTGCCGAGCAGCCAGTGGCGATGCCAGCCGGTTATAGCCTAGAGTTTGGTGGTGAAGGCGCAGAACGTAACGCGGCGGTAAATAACCTAATGGCCAGCGTGGGGGTGATTGGGGTATTACTGGTGATGGTGGTGGTGCTGTCGTTTAACTCCTTCCGTTTAAGCTTTGTGATTGTACTCACCGCCATACAAGCTTCGGGTTTGGGCTTGTTAAGCGTTTACTTAGGCGGCTATCCCTTTGGCTTTACGGTAATTATTGGTTTGCTGGGTTTAATTGGTTTGGCGATTAACGACGCGATTGTGATCCTCGCCGAGCTGCGCTCCGACGAACGGGCCTGCCAAGGCGATACCGAGGCGATTTTCCAAGGTGTGCTCAGTTGTACGCGGCACATTATGTCGACCACCATTACTACCGTGGGGGGCTTTTTGCCGCTAATTTTATCTGGCGGTGGCTTTTGGCCACCGTTTGCGGTGGCCATTGCCGGCGGTACAGGCTTAACGACCTTGCTGTCGTATTTCTTTGTGCCCGCGGCGTTTTTGCTGATTGCTCGTGGTAAGCGGAAAATTCCGGTGGTGGGGCAGCCGACTGTAGCGCATTAGTTTTAGGTTGATCGTTGAGTGTATCGTTTAGTGCTCATTTAATGAGCCTTAATTGCTAGTGGGCTCTAAGAGCAAAAGCTTTCGCCTACGGCGACGTCATTTTTCTTTCACGAGGCAAAGAAAAACGAAGCAAAAAGAAAGCTCGCCCTGCATTATTTTCATCCTGCGCGGCTTGGCTCCAAGCGCGCCTGCGCAACTCGCTACGCTCAAACAGTGCTCGGCGTCACCGCTTGTCACCGGCGCTGCTCGGCGATAATGAAGGGATTGAAAAGCATTGGCGTTGAGTGTTTGCCTATTTTTTAAATGATTGAGCTTTAAACTAGTAAAGCTTACAGAAGCCTAAGTAGATAGAAGTGCTACCGGAACATCTTCCCATCATCTTCGCCGAGTAGCGCAAATGAACAAGGGATTAAAGTTGAAGTCTGTTTGAGCGTAGCGAGTTACTTCAACGCCCTTGGGCATGAGCAACG
>NZ_JBNKPP010000275.1:0-1988 GCF_050295395.1 Agarivorans sp. | reverse complement strand
AGCTTCTGGCTGTTGCTTGGCATCAACAGTGGGCTTAACGGGCTGAGGCGGCGTCTCTTTAACCGGCTGCGGTGGCGTCGGCTTTGCTTGTGTAGTGGTTGTAGATAAAGACTTATTAGGCTGTGGTTCATCCTTAGGTTCCTTCATAGGCTGCGCTTTACTGTTGTTTGTTGGCGGTTGTTTTGCCGCTGTTTTCGGTTTGGCTTTGGGTTTATCTGGCTTGGGCTGAGTATTCTTTGGTTGGCTTTTGGCGGCAGTCGTCTCTGGCTGCGGCGCTGGCGTTACGGTGTTGGCCACAGGCTGTTTTTCTGCAAGGGGCTTAGTTTGCTTGGGGCTAAGCGGCTCAGTTTTGCTAACGACGTTTGTGTTGATTGCCATCACATTTAGGCTAGGCGCAGCCGTTTGCCCACCGTTAGTGAGTGTAATTTCTTTAGCCTTAGATGGCGCATTGAGTAAGTAGCCATGAATCGCCGCAGATAGCAGTACGGCCAAACTAAGCTTCCTCATGTGTCACTTTTTCCCTTTGCTTTCATGACCGATAACAGCATCTAGAATACGGCCTTTAAATTCATAAGTAAATACAAATGATAATGATTTGCATTTGATTTAATGGTGGGGTAAGCTGACTTTAAGTTTGATGGAACAGGCCGTTGCGCAGTAACGGTAAGTCAGTTTAAGTAGGAGAATGTGATGGCTTTAACCATCGCCGAGCTGGTTGAGCAGCACAGTGAATTAAGTGTGGCTCAGCTAGCAGAAAAAGCTCACTGTAGTGAAGCAGAAGTGGTGGCGCATTTACCAGCTCATTGGGCATGTTGGCTGCCTAGAGAGCAGTTGCAGTGGCTAATGTACGACTTACCCAGTTGGGGGCCAATGACCACCATTATTCAAGTGGCCGGTTCGGTATTTGAAATTAAAGATAACTTCCCCAATGGCAAACCGGGCCATGGTTATTACAATTTAATGGACAAGCAAAGCCATTTGCACGGCCATTTAAAGCTAGACAAAATTGCCAATATTGCCTTGGTGAGCGAGCCGCTACGTGGTACTGAAAGCCACTGTTTTCAGTTTTTTGACGAGCAAGGCGCCACCATATTTAAGATTTATCTAGGACGAGATCGCAAGCGGGTATTACTACCCGAGCAAGTAGAACGCTTCGAGTTATTGAAACAAAACATGGCACTCACGGAATTAGAGAACGAACTGTAATGATAGATAAGAAAGAACGCTTGGCATCGCGCCTAGGCCCCGAAATAGCAGAGTTTGTTGCCAGCCAACAAAGCTTGTTACTGGCTTCTTTAGGCGAAGATGATTTTCCGCATAGTTCTTATGCGCCGTTTATTTGCCATGAAGGGATTTTTTACATCTTAATTAGCGATATTTCCAAACACGCCAATTATCTGCGTAAGCACGAAAAAGCCGCGATTATGTTGATTGCCGACGAAGTAGATACCAAGCAAATCTATGCGCGTAAACGTTTGAGCTACGATGTGATTGCCAAACAGGTAGATGCTGAACCGCGCGAAACGGTGCTGGATTTATTGCAACAACGCCACGGTGAGATAGTGGGTAATTTACGCCAACTCAGTGATTTCCAATTATTCTCGCTACAACCCTTAAGGGGGCGTTATGTAAAGGGATTTGGTCAAGCCTTTGATATTAAAGGGATTGACGATGTCGATTTTGTGCACTTGAAGGAAGGGCATAAAAAACGAGCTTAAGGGCTCGAGGGTTAACACCCGTTGGGGCTTAGCTGCCCATGTACGTAAGTACTCTCTCCACACTCAGCGAAAGCTGGAACATTAAGTCTTTTTAGACCACGGCTGCATCGAACTTTTGGTGCAGCCTTTTTTATGCCTTGAGATTGGGATTACATGGCGGCGAAGGGCTTAGCTGGCTGTTGTCTCGGTGTACGTAAGTATTCTTTTCACACTCAGCGAAAGCTGGAACATTAAGTCTTTTTAGACCACGGCGGCATCGAACTTTTAGTT
>NZ_JBNKPP010000274.1:0-5712 GCF_050295395.1 Agarivorans sp. | reverse complement strand
ACAACCAGGTCGGGTGCTGTTTTTATCGCCAAATCCACAGCTTGTTGGCAGTTTTCTGCCATCACAAAATTATCTATACCGGCTTCATGCAAACGGGTGCGAATAATATTTCGCTGCATATTTGACGGCTCTACTAATAGGATCGTTAGATCCGCTAATGACAATGCTTCCATAACATCCTGTAAAAACTGGAAAATAAGACATCATATTAACGCGTTAAAGCGCCCATTTTTATCGCTAATTTGCTAATCTAACTTTCAGAGTTGAAAAACATGCTTTTAGTCACCAAATTGGTGTCTAAACAACTAACGGAAATTGCTATGCAACCGACAACGCCAGTTATCGACATTACATTTGAAAATGCCCAACAAGCCTTAATCGAAGGCTCAATGAACCAACCGGTAGTGGTGCACTTTTGGTCGCCCTCCAGCCCACAATGTGAACCTTTGTTTACTTTGCTTAAGCATATTCATCAGCAACTCAATGGCAGCTTTACTCTAGCCAGAGTTAACATGGATGAATTAGCCCCGCTAGCCCAACAACTTGGTGTAGCCCAAGCGCCTACCGTTATCATTCTAAAAGAAGGTCGCCCAGTAGACGGGTTTGCCGACATCCCCGCCCCTGAGCAAGTACACGAGATGATTAGCCGCCATCTTCCGCCACCAGAAGAAAAACTATTCGCCGAAGCTAAACAACTACTGGCTGAAGACCAATCAGCTGAAGCCTTAAAAGTGATCCGCGAAGCACATAACTTAGCACCTCAACGTAACGACATTATTTTGGTATTAATTAAAGCTCTGTTGAATAACCAACAAGCTGCCGAAGCCGAAACCCTGCTAAAAGGCTTGCCCCTAGAAGAGCAACAGGCGGAATATCACGAGCTAAAGAGCCAGCTTGAATTATTACAAGCCGCCGCCGAAAGCCCAGAAGTGAAAGCCTTAGAGGAACAGCTTGCCGCTGGTGAAGACAGCCCAGAGCTACGCTTAAGCCTAGCAATACAGTATTCTCAAATTGGCCGTAACCAAGAGGCCTTAGAGTTACTGTTTGCCTTATTACAAAAAGACTTAGAAGCCCTAGACGGGCAAATTAAGAAAAACTTTTTAGATATGTTGGCCACCTTAAATGGTGACCCGCTTTCTTCCCAATACCGTCGTAAGTACTTCAGCTTACTTTACTAACCCCCAGTAACAACTAAGGCCAATGCAAACGCATTGGCCTTTTTAGAACACAGTCTTAACGCTACACTGTCTGAGAACTGAAGTTTTGTTGTTCTGTTAGTTGTGGCTCAGTTGTTTTTAGGTGGTTTTCATCTAAACGGTAAAAATGCATGATAAAAACTAACGAGGCAAACACCACACCAGGAATAAAGGTATAGAGTAAATTAATCCAAGTGAGTGTATCGCTTGATTGAACTTCCGCTCCACCGATATAACCTGCGCCAGCTAAAATCCAACCCACCATCGCGCCACCAATAGCGATACCCGCTTTAATTGCAAACAAGTTGGTTGAAAACACCATGCCACTTAACGAGCGACCACTGCGAGATTTTTCATAGTCCACCACGTCACTCATCATGCTCCACAACAGCGGAGTAGTGCTCATTTGTATCACACTCAAAATGATGACCGCGGCAAATATTAAAACAATATTGCTTGGCGAGATAAAGAACATGAGTGCAGATAACAACCCAGAGATACCGATCAATATTTTGTAGGCTTTAATTTTGTTGAAACGACTTAATAAGGGGGCAGAGGCCATGGCACCAACAATGTTAGCTAACATGGTAGTGACCATCAAAATAGTAGCTAAATCCGCGCGTCCCATCACGCTATTAACGTAATACATGGTAGACGCAGCTTTTAGTACCACACCTGTTAGCAACACAATATTGAGTATAAATAATACCCGCCATTGGGTATTGGCCCACAATAATTTTAAATCTTCTAGTACTGAACGACGCTCTGTGGTGGCTAAGTCACTAGTGTGGTGTTCTTTGGTATTGGCGAAGCAATAAAAAAATAACAGCATGGCGCCGCCCCCCATTACCGCCATGGCACCAAGATACCCTTTTTGCTCGTTACCTTGGCCAATAAGTTCAACTAACGGAAGAGCCACTAAAGCAACAATAAGTCCACCGGCAGTGCTCAAGGCAAAACGATAAGACTGTAACGAAACACGTTCTTTAGGATCACTGGTTAAGGCATTTGCCATGGCACAGTAAGGCACGTTAATCGCGGTGTAGACCAAGGTCAGCAAGATGTAAGAGGCATAGGCATAAATAATCTTGCCGGTGCTACCTAAATCAGGAGTATAAAAAGTAAACATACAGGCAATGCCAAAGGGAATGGCTAACCATAAAATATAAGGACGATATTGCCCATGTTTAGTTCGAGTACGGTCAATCATCGCGCCCATTAATGGATCGGTAATCGCGTCGATAAAACGAACCAATAAAAACATCGTTCCCATATGGACAGGAGAGAGTCCATAAACGTCAGTATAGTAATACGCTAGAAACAGCATTACTGTTTGCCAGACAAAATTACAGCCAGTATCGCCTAAGCCGTAGGCAACCTTTTCTTTAACCGAAAGTGGAGTACTACTCATTGTTATCTCCGAATTGACAAATTATCTTGTTCCATTGTCAGCTAGGCCACCAACTTAGACAATTATCTTTAATTAATTGTCAGTTGCGACATTTAACTCTTGTGACAATCATCACGACGGAATATAACTCTGATAACGCTACTCAAAAAAGAAGCTCGGTTTTTACCCACTAATCTAAATAAAACTCGTAATACACGTCTAGGGCGTTATTCAAGCCAGAGAAGGCTTCAATAAATAACTTAGGCAATATTTCGTATTTAACAGTAAGTTCATTGACCGGATCAAATACCCCCATCCCATAACGCACCTGTACCCCGGGTAATACATAGGCGCTGACTTCTACCTGGGTTGAACTTCCCGAACCGGCAGTACTTAAAGACAAGTCATTCAACCCCAAGGTAGAGCCCACCTTACCTACAAAACCTTCAGTTCGACCGATGCCGGCACTTAATAACATTGACGATAACGCATTATTATCTTGCTCGGTATCACTGAGTCCACGACCACGTAATAAGTAAGAGAGCATTTCGTTCTGTGACATCGACGGCTCAGAAAATAAGGTCACTTGCGGCGCGTCAGCTAAGCCGATGACCTTAACCCCAACGGTAACGTCATCAGAAATAGTAGCCGGGTTGCGGATCGCCTCAAAATCTAAATAGGGTTGCTCGATGGGGCCATTAAACATGATCCAGCCTTTTTCTATCAGCAGGTTTTGCCCGTAAGCTCTAAAATTACCGTCGACTAACTCGATCCTACCATCGGCTAATAAAGGTTCGTTGGCTGGTTGTTTTAAGCTGAGTAGCCCTTTTAAGCGGGTATTTAAACCCAGCGCTTCTAAGGTAATTTTGTCGGCTAAGCTGACTCGAATATCAATTTGAGTGCGCTGCGAGCCTACCGTCTCAGTTTGCTCCTCAATCACTATCGCATCACTGGATTCTGATATCGCCGAATCGGGTAATTTTTTCACTTTAATGCTGCCCTCTTCCACATTGATATCACCGCTAATATCAATCAGTTCGGGCTGTATTTTAATTTTAACGGTGGGCGATACGGCGAAGGTGGCATAGGGGTCAATCACCAAAGGTAACAAACTCGCATTAAAGTCTAACTCGCCTGATAGTTGGTTGTTGGGCCAAGCAAACTGGCCTTGCCACTGCGCCAGTTTACCGCCACTGGTAAACTGCCCTTCAAGCTCGGCTTGCTGATTATCAAAACGCAGCTGGGTTTGCAGTTGCTCTATGCTTAAAGGCAATTGAGGCCCTGAAAGATAGGTTTCGCTGAGTTTAATCTCGCCATTTAATGAGGGCTCGGTTACCGCTCCACTGAGTAAGACTTGGCCATTAATCTCGCCTTCTATGTTGTCTAAGATCGGTAAAAACGGCAATAAGGGGCTAAGTTGAACTTTATCTATGTTTAGCGTTCCATCCATTTCCCCGTTTTTATCAATAGAAGTGGTTCCACTGGACTCCAGCTTACCCAACTCTTTTGATATAAACGCTGCGTTCCAGTTAAGGCTGTTAGCCGCTAATTGCGCGTCTAAAGCCAAACTTTGATAATGCAACTCTCTGGTTTCTATTTCATCTTGTTGCACCAAGCTGCCTGGCGATAAACGTAATTTGAGCGTAGCTGCCTGCGGCGTCCATTGGGCTAGTTGCGCATCCAAATCCATTGAAGCACTGCCTTCTAAGCGAGTGCCTTCAGGCATAAGCGAATTGAGCACGGCAAAGTTAAACTGTTGCATGCTCAGTACCACTGCACTATCACCACTGCTGGTAAAAGGCTGCAACAAACAGATTTGGCTCACATCACGTGACCAACAATGTTCACCCACGCTCACCACGCCCTGTTGGTAGCTCAGTTCAATGTCTTGCGATAAATCCCAACGACCTAACTCGGCACTGATATCTGCATTATCTAGCACCCCATTCCAGCTCTGCATATCGCCTTGACCCTGCGCTGATAAATGCAAACTGCGCTCGGCTTGCTCGGCACTTAAGTTAAGGCTTTGTTTACCCTGCGCACTTTTATATGCCACGTCAGCCTGCTCGATCAGCTCTCCTGCCACTTGCAATTGAGTTAATCCAAGCTGCAGTTGCCCACTAAGGGTACTGTCTAGTTCTAAGCTGCCGGAGGAGTTTACTTGTGCCAAGCTAAAATCTGCTGTGCCCAATTGTTCAGCCAGCAACTGCCAGTTAATCAGCGGTTGGCTGAGCGTACCACGCACTTCAACTTGGGCATCGGCGCGACCTTTATCAAACCATGGTAAATCGGCTAACTGTTCAGCGTTAAGTTGGCCATCAATACGGATTTGCTGTTGCTGCTGCTCTAGCGTGGCTAACAAACTCTGCTGTGCCAGCTGAATATCTAAGGTAGCCTGATTATGCTGCTCGGCTAAATTGCCGTGGCCAGATGCCTTGGCGCTTAAGGGTAAACCCAGCCAGCGTCCTTGAATAAGCGCCTGACTTAACTGCCATTGTTGGTCGTTCAGGCTCGCCGAGAGTTGCCCATCTATATCGGGTAAAGTTATTTGTTCGCCTAAATCCAGCCAATGGCTTAGCTGCAGCTGGTTGAAGCTCGCGTCTAGCTGAGCTTGTAAGAGTGGCTGCCAAGCAACAGCGCCCTTAAGGCTAAACTGACCCACACTTTGCTCTGGCACAGCAGAATCAATATCGTTTACCGGCGTAGCTTGTCCATCAAGTAATTCTCCGCTTAAGGCAAAAGCCGATAACCGAGATAAATCCCCTTGTACATCGCCGCTTAAACGCAGAGCTTGAGTTCCCGCAAGCTCACTGTTGAGTTGCGCCTGATAAGCCGACAAGTCACCAGCGGCCAAAATACTTAAACGCTCAAGGCTAAGCTGCTCTGCTACTAGGCTTAGCGGCTGGCTCAGTTCTGCGCGTAAATCAAACGGCAAATTAGGTTTAAGCCACGCCAGCTGGCCGTCTACTTCTGCCGCTACAGCGCCCTGCGATTGCAGCCATAACGCTAAGGCCTTACCGTCACCATTTAAACTAAACTGCGTGCTTAAGCTTTGCTCCAGCAAAGGCATCTGCCAATGACCGCTTAAGTCGGAAGCAAAATTTTGCTTGAAGGCTTGCTCGCCGG
>NZ_JBNKPP010000273.1:0-4714 GCF_050295395.1 Agarivorans sp. | reverse complement strand
AGGTATTTTGCCCGACCTATTTCGTGAGGGACAGGGCATTGTTGCTCAAGGACATTTAGTCGACGCCAACACGGTAGACGCTTTTGAAGTCCTCGCTAAGCACGATGAAGAATACATGCCGCCTGAAGTGGCTGAGGCCTTGGAAGGAATGGAACATTTCAAACCCGAATACACCGAAGCCCAACTTAAAGGCTCAGGACACTAGAGAGTTATTATGATCCCTGAACTTGGACATTACGCACTTATTCTCGCGGTCACGCTGGCCATGTTGCAAAGCGTGTACCCGCTATGGGGAGCCAGCAAAAATAGCGTGACTTTAATGCGCTTGGCTCGTCCTCTAGCCTTGGCTCAGTTTGCCTTTGTGGCTCTTTCGTTTGCAGTGCTGAGCTACAGCTTCGCGGTTAATGATTTTTCAGTGGCTTACGTGGCGAATAATTCGAATAGTCAAATGCCACTCTATTTTCGCCTGTCGGCGGTATGGGGAGCCCATGAGGGCTCATTACTACTATGGGCAATGATACTGTCTGGCTGGGGAGCGGCAGTGGCTTTATTTAGTCGCGGCCTGCCTTTGGATGCGGTGGCTAGGGTTGTAGCCGTTATGGGAATGATATGCGTTGGCTTTTACCTTTTCATATTATTAACTTCTAATCCTTTTGAGCGAACTTTGCCGTTTTTCCCGATAGATGGTCAAGATCTTAACCCCTTGCTGCAAGATGTGGGGCTGATTTTTCATCCACCATTATTGTATATGGGTTACGTCGGATTTTCGGTCGCTTTTGCTTTTGCTATTGCTGCTTTACTGGCTGGGCGTCTTGATTCAACCTGGGCGCGCTGGTCGCGACCATGGACCATGGCGGCGTGGGTATTCCTAACGCTGGGGATTGCTCTTGGCAGTTGGTGGGCTTATTACGAGCTAGGCTGGGGCGGCTGGTGGTTCTGGGACCCAGTGGAAAACGCCTCGTTCATGCCGTGGCTGGTGGGTACGGCTCTGCTGCACTCTTTAGCGGTAACGGAAAAACGCGGAGTATTTAAGTCGTGGACAGTGCTATTGGCCATTTCCGCCTTTTCACTGAGTTTACTGGGTACCTTCTTGGTGCGCTCAGGAGTATTGGTATCGGTGCATGCCTTTGCCAGTGACCCTGCCCGTGGCTTATTTATTCTGGCCTTCTTACTGGTGGTGATTGGTGGTTCGTTGCTGTTATTTGCGGTTCGTGGTTCGCAGGTGAAGAGCCGAGGCAGCTATAGCTTGTTTTCACGAGAAACCTTTTTGTTAATTAACAATATCTTGTTGGTGGCTGCTTTAGTTGTAGTATTGCTGGGTACCTTATTGCCACTGATCCATAAAGAGATTGGTTTAGGTAGTATTTCCATCGGCGAAGCGTTTTTTAACCGCATGTTTAGTTGGATGATTGTACCTTTTGCTATCGCCTTGGGTATTGGCCCACTATTGCGTTGGAAACGTCAGGCACTTGGGCCACTTAAATCCCAGTTGATTATTATCGCTGGCTTAAGTCTGCTCGTTCCAGCTGCACTGTTTGCGGTGTTTGCGCCTCAGTTCTATGGCTTAGCCTATATGGCGGTGGTACTAGCCTGTTGGGTTATCGCCTGTACGGTTTTGGAAGTGTACTTACGCGCCACTCATCGCCATAGCTTTGTTAAAGGTTTAACTGTGTTAAGTCGCTCACACTGGGCTATGGTGTTAGGTCACTTAGGCTTGGCCGTGACAGTGATTGGAGTAGCTTTAACCAGTCACTATAGCATTGAAAAAGACCTACGCATGGAAGCCGGTGACTCGGTGACCTTTGCCGATTATCAGTTTAATTTCATGCGTGTAGAACCCTTGGTTGGTCCTAATTACCAAGGTCATGTTGGGGTTATTGACGTTTATCAGGGCGATAAGTTAGCGGGCTCGTTACGGGCGGAAAAACGCTTCTATCGCGTGCAACGTAATATGATGACAGAAGCGGCCATTGATGCTGGTTTTTGGCGTGATTTATATGCGGCCATGGGCGAGCAGTTGCCTGGTGGTGCTTGGGCGGTGCGTTTGTATTATAAGCCCTTCATTCGTTGGATTTGGTTAGGGGCGATTATTATGGCCTTGGGCGGCGTATTTGCTATCAGCGATAAGCGTTATCGCTTTAAGGTAAAGCAAAGCCAGCTTAATCCGCGCACAGAAAACAGCAGTAAACTTGCAGAGGAGGGCTAAGTGAGCAAGCGTTTTTGGTACTTTTTGTTGCCCTTGGTGGCATTTTTAATGATGGCGGTATTTTTATATCGCGGCCTATATAGTGATGCCACTGAACTGGAGTCTGTGTTGATTGGCCGACCTGTACCGGAATTTACACTGCAAGATATTTATCAACAAGATAAGCAATATGCAGCCGATATTTTCAAGGGCGAACCACTGCTGCTAAATGTGTGGGCTACTTGGTGCCCAACTTGTCGCGCAGAGCATGCTTTTCTTAATTCTCTAGCTGAACAACAAGGGATAAAGATAGTTGGCTTAAATTATAAGGATGACCGACAAAAAGCGATTCAATGGCTTGAGCAGTTGGGTAATCCCTATCAAATCAACCTCTACGATGGTAAGGGCTTACTCGCGCTTGACCTAGGCGTTTACGGAGCCCCCGAAACTTATTTCATCGATAGTCATGGGATTATTCGTTATCGCCATGTGGGCGATGTTAATCCGCGAAATTGGCAAGATACCCTTGCTCCAATCTTTAGTGCTTTGGAGTGAACATGAACCAATATTTAAAGGCTTTTACACTGCTGTTAGCACTTTTTATGTCTACCAGTTTAAGCGCTGCGATAGATGTTCATGAGTTTGATAGCCCCGAGCAGGAGCAACTTTTTCGCGAATTAACCCGCGAATTGCGCTGTCCTAAGTGTCAAAACAACAATATTGCTGATTCTAATGCGGGTTTGGCGCAGGACTTACGTGAAAAAACCTACCAAATGGTGAAACAGGGAAATACCAAGCAGCAAGTATTGGACTACATGGTGGCTCGTTACGGTAACTTTGTTCGCTATGATCCGCCATTAACGCCTGCGGTAATGCTACTTTGGGCGGCCCCTTTAAGCATTATAGTGCTGGGTCTGTTAGTGGTCTTGCGGGTGGCTAGGCGCAGAGCTGATGCTAAACCCGAGCTAGATGCCGATGAAAAGCAACGCCTTGAAGCCTTAATCAAACAGACGGAGCAGGATAAGTAATGACAGTATTTTGGTTAGCGGCCTTGGTGTTAACTGTGTTGGCGCTTGCGGCATTGGTGATGCCTTTTGTGCGCCAGCGACATGGGCGTTCGATTACTCAAACTGAGCTGAATAAAACCTTATACAAAGATCGCTTGCAAGAAATTGAGCAAGAAGATCAACAAGGCTTGGCTGACGATAGCCAGCTGTTGGTCAGCGAACTACAACACAATTTGTTAGACGATATTCCAGAGCAAGACAGTAAACAACAGCAAGCAGTTTCTGTTTGGTTAGTGCTTCCTGGTATTGCTGCTGTTATCGTCTTATCGATGGTGCTTTACTTTAAGTTGGGCAGTGCCGATAAGGTGCAAGATTGGCAAAAGGTGGTGGAGAACATGCCTGAGCTTAGCAATAGAATTTTGCTGGGTGAAGGCGGTGATGTTAGCGAGCAAGATTTGCAAGATTTTGCTTTAGGCTTGCGGACTAAATTGTATAACGACCCTAGTGATACTCGAGGTTGGTTTTTATTGGCCAAAGTCGGCCAAGCGCTAAACCGACTCGATATAATGACAGATGCTGCCGAGCAGGCCTATATGCGCGATCCTGCTAGCGCTAGTATTATCGCGGTATATGCACAATCGCTGTTTTATAGTGGAGATGCCAGCCAACAGGCTAAAGCCGAACGGATCTTGGTACTAGCACTGCAACAGGATTCTTCGCAGTTAGAGCTGTGGTCTTTATATGCTTTTATGGCCTTAGAACAACAGCAGTTCCAGTTAGCGATTGACCGCTGGCAGCGCATGCTGAGCCTAGTTGATGCCGATTCCGAGCGTCATCAAATGCTCCAGCAGAGCATTGCTTTTGCTCAAGCCCAATTAGCACAGCACGCTCAACAGCAGGAGCAAGTTAGCGAAGCACCAGCAACTGGCCCCAGTTACCAAATTACGGTAGATGTGCAAGAGGGAGTGGAAGTGCCGGATTCAAGCTTCCTATTTGTATTTGCTAAAGCGGTCAATGGGCCACCCATGCCATTGGCTGCTAAAAAAATCGCTCATCCTCGTTTCCCTTTAACGCTAACCTTGTCGGATAGTGACAGTATGATGGAAGGCTTGAAATTATCACAGCAGGGCGCCTTCTATATTACCGCTCGTTTGTCTTATGATAATAACGCGCAAACCACTGATGGAGACTGGCAAGGAGAGTCTGATCCGATCAGTTCAGAGCAGCAAGAAACCATTCAATTGCACATAGATACGCGCTTATAGCAAGTTCTTTCTTATTGAATTGTCAATAAATAAGACTACTCAGCTTTGGATATCGGTGTCATAATAATAAAGCTTGCTAGCAAGCTTTATTTGTTTTTGGTGCGCAGTTGAAGCGCGCTTAGTACGAGGTTTTAACCAAGGAAGAGGTGGGCGTGCGTAATATAGTTACAGCTTTTATGATGTTTGCTGCAATTATTTCAACGGCTTTTTCTGCAACTGTAAAGGCGCAAGAGCTTGAGGCTCAACCCTATCAAAAT
>NZ_JBNKPP010000272.1:0-9108 GCF_050295395.1 Agarivorans sp. | reverse complement strand
ACTTACGCGTAGCCAGCTTTAATGGCATGAGCCAGCAAAGCATCGCAGCTGCGGCTAAGTGGTCTCGGCCGGAAAGCGGGGAAACCTTGCAGCGGCTTATCAGCGATATAGACTTACTCGACCAATTTCCCTTAAGACTGGCAGCGCCATGGCTTTGGGCCATTGCCATTGGCGGAATTTTTGCTGCAGCATTGAGCTTGTGCTTACCCAGCAGTCTTAATTATTTACTTGTGATACTAGCACTAAGACTGCTCGTTATTCCGTTACTGTTCATTCCTATTGGACTGCGTCTAAGCCGCCAAGAAGTGGCGCTTAGCGGGCAGCGTCGTCAAGTAAACTTAATTGGTTTACAACTTTTAACCACCCTACTCACTTTTGGTCGCTGGAGCGACTATGCCGCTAAATTAGCGGCCACAGATCAAGCCATTAGCCAACGCCAAAAGCAACTGCAACTGAGCGTATTAGCCAGTGAACTACTTGCCCAATGCCTGCACCTAGTCGGCTTAATGATATTGGCGATGCAAGGTAGCCAGTTGGTGCTCGCAGGCAGTCTACACCCAGCTATTTTAGTGGGCTTACTACTGGGCTGGCTGGGCCTAAACGAGGCTTTCCAAGTATTATCGCAATTGCACTTAGCTAGCGGTTATAGCTTGGCAGCCCGCGATAGAACCAACCAATTACTCGCCACCAGTGAAGAGGCAGGCCAACAGATTCAGAGCGGTGAAGCACCTGAGCCGGAAGCAAAAGTTACACTCAAAATCACTCAGCTGGGCTGCGGTTTTAAGCCGGAACAGCCAATATTGGCGCAACAAGATCAAACTATTGAAGCTGGTGATGTGGTATTACTAAAAGGCCGTTCAGGAGCAGGTAAAAGTTGCCTATTGCAAACTCTTGCAGCCGATCTTAGCCCCTTAAGCGGCAGCATTCTATTCAAAGGTGTCGAGCAGCAGCAACTAACCGCCAACGACTGGCACCGCTGTGTGGCCTATTTAACTCAGCGCCCAACTATCTTCCAATTAAGCATAGCGGCAGACTTGCGCTTAGCCGCCCCTAAAGCCAGTGACCAAGAATTAGTTGAAGTTCTGCAACTGGTTGGCTTAAAGCCATGGCTAGATAAACAAAGTGAAGGTTTACATACGCTATTAGGCCAATACGGAGTGGGTTTATCCGGAGGTGAACTGCGGCGCTTTGCACTAGCTCGACTATTACTGACTCGCGCTCCAGTGCTATTACTCGATGAGCCCTTTTCTGGTTTAGACCAAGCAACAACCGAGCGCTTAATTCAAGCCTTAGTGGAGTGGCAACGCGATGGTATCTTAATCATTGCCAGCCATCAGCAATTAGACCACCGCGCATTTAACCGTCATTGGTCATTGGACTAAGATAAAGACTTTCGCCCCAGCATTCGCGGGCGAAAGCGCTGGCTTTGCCCATGACGTTTCGAGTACAGTTTGACTAACATAAAGCCACAAGCTAAACCCACGCCCCCCAGTAAAATACTGGCTAACTCCTGCAGGTTTGAGCCAAACATGGCTTTACCTATGCCCGCCCCAGCAATTAATAACAACAGCGGCATCAAGTAGATAACCAGAGCGCTATGCAGCACGTTTTTAGCATTCAGCGCTAACTCTATTTGCTCACCGGGTTCAACGTTCTCGGTCAGTTCAACTTGAAGCTGGTGAGTGCGCTTAGGAAAAGCCTTGGCTAACGAGCTATTACCACAATGCTCGGCACTGCCACAACTACCACAAGCGCTTTTACTCACACACTCAACCGTGGCCATACCCTGGTCAACAGCAATCACCTTAGCGGTTTCAATAATCAAAGATGGCTTATTGAACTGGCTCAAGCGGAGCCTCCAAATACGGACCGATCTTCACATCATCGGCAATTTTAGACGCGGTTTCCGGTGGAATTTCCCCCACCACGGTAAATTCAATACCTTGTTTTACCAGCGTATGTAAACTAGTGGCACCTTGGCGCACTAACTGCTCACGCAGTGGGTTTGTTTTACCAATGGCATTGGCATAAACCGAAATATCAAATAAGCCATCGGTTAACTTGACGTAGTCAACCGATTCAGACAGCACGGCTAAAGCATGTTGCTCATGCTGAACAACTTCCATGCCTTTAGGGTACCAGCCTAATTTCCAATTCAGTTGATGGTTTTTTTCATCCAACGTATCTTTGCCTACCACTGCATTAGGCATATCCAAGCTAGCTAGCTCTTTCATCCATTCGCTAGGGGTATCAAATTCAGCCAAGGTGACCGCCATATGCTGCTCGACCAACTCACCACTTTGATCAACCACATCTAAACGTAAAGGCAACTGAGTGCTAAAATCCACCCAAAAATACAGACCATATAAATCCCCAGTTTTAGGCACAATTCTCATTACTTGAGCAGGTCTGCCAGCGACTCTACTTTTTCCAGCAATCACTAGATCATAGTTGTCTTGTAAATGACTAAGGTCGACGGCCGCTAAACTACCAAACATGCCAGGTAAACGGCTGGAAGCCAAACTATATGGTTGCTGGCCCGGCTCAAAAAAAGCTACCGAGTTTTGTCGATATACCGCCTCATTAGCGGGACCATTTAAATACACTCGATGAGCCACTTCCACCCCATCAACCACACCATGAATAAAACGTACCGGTTCGATGTGGCCTTGGCGAACAATAATGTAAGAAATTTCGTATTGCCGCTGATGATAAGCTTGCTGATAATCTTGTAATAAAGAAAGGGCGGGACTAGCTTGGCTTTGCTCAACACTTTGGGTTGGGCTAACGGGACTTTCTGCTAAAACAGAAAAGGATGCCAGCAATAACATTACTGGCATCCCTATAATTTTAAACCGCATAGGCTAATTCATTACTCTACAATGCGTTGCTGAAAACGATGATCCTGTAAATAGGCACTAATTCGCTTACGTTGCTCAATAATTTCGGCCTCACTCAACTCGCGAGGTTGCGGGCTAGACTGCAAGCTAACAGGTGCCACCGCACCACCTACAGGCACAGTATTAAATACCGGCAACGGCTGATCGCCCTGTTTGTTCTGATCAGAATATTGTTGAACCCCGATAATCGCCGCCACAGCAACCGAGGCGGCTATTGCATACTGCCCCGCGTATTTGAAGAAGCGAAGCACCTTGGCTGAAGACTCGCTTTTTTCTGCGGTTTGAGGTTTAGGCGCTACAATAGCAGGCTCTAGCTCTATGGCTGCAGCCACGTTACTAGCAATATCAAGATCAATTTTCTTCGGTGTTTCGCCACGAAGTAGATCACCAATTAAATGATAATTACTCCATTGCTCTGTATGTTCCGGCTCATTGGCTAACAGATCTAACAGCGCTGCGTCGGTCAACTCGTTATCAACCAGTGCGGATAACTGTTCTTTATTTGCCATATTAGTCATTAATCCCCAAAGTTACCTACTTAAAAGCGGTTGTATCCGCTTTTCAATTGCATCCCTTGCTCGGAATATTCGTGACCTCACGGTTCCGACAGGACACTCCATAACACTTGCGATTTCTTCATAACTTAAGCCATCTATTTCACGAAGTGTAATCGCTGTGCGCAAATCATCAGGTAGTCCTTCCATTGTAGCAAAGACTACGTCTTTTATTTCATCAGACAATAACAAGGTCTCGGGTGTATCAGCTTCTTTAAGTGCTTCTGCACCGTCATAAAACTCGGCCTCATCTGCGTCAACATCATTTGCGGGCGGCCTCCGCCCTTGGGCAACAATGTGATTCTTTGCCGTATTAACGGCAATGCGGTACAACCATGTATAAAACGCACTTTCGCCTCGAAAGTTAGGTAAGGCACGGTAAGCTTTAATAAACGCATCCTGCGTTACATCTGCCACATCACCATGATTTACTACATAACGTGATATTAGGTTCGCCACCTTGTGCTGATACTTTTGTACCAACAAATTAAATGCCGCTTTATCGCCTCGCTGAGTCCTCTCGACTAGCGCTTGATCTGTCCACTGTTCTGACATTGCTGACTACCGTCCTCCTAATGCTTGAGTTTCGGTAGCTTTTTTGGCGGCACATCTCTTCAGACTGCTTGTTTTCAAAAAAGTTCTCTTCCAAACAAATAAATTTTTGCGCCTCTGTGAGACACTGCCAACTTGAGTTAGTTTCAGTTAAACTAACCTATACTCCAATTTTCTTCTAACCACGTATAAGAGCGCATCTATGGAATACACAAGTGATGTTCTAATAATAGGCAGTGGCGCTGCAGGCTTAACCATGGCCTTGAACTTAGCCGATTATGCCAAAGTCCACGTGTTGAGCAAAGGACCTCTCAAAGAAGGCTCGACTTATTACGCCCAAGGAGGCATTGCTGCTGTATTCGATAAGAATGACAGCGTAGAAGAACATGTCAATGATACCTTGATTGCTGGTGATGGCTTATGTGACGAAGCCACCGTAAAATTTACAGCTGAAAACAGTAAAAAATGCATCGACTGGTTAATTAACCTAGGTGTGCCCTTTGATCAAGAAACTGCATCTAATGGAGAATCTAAGTACCACCTTACTCGCGAGGGGGGACACAGCCGCAGACGGATTCTACATGCCGCCGATGCCACCGGAAAGGCGGTACAAAAAACCTTGGTCAGCGCGGTATTAAGCCATCCTAATATTAGCATTTTGGAACGTTTTAACGCCGTCGACCTGATAACCGAAACGAAAGACGGTGAAAAACGAGCGGTAGGTGCCTATGTATGGAACCGCAACCGCGAGCGGGTTGAGGTGGTTAAAGCAAAATTTATTGCCTTAGCTACTGGTGGAGCCAGTAAGGTATATCAATATACTAGTAACCCCGATGTCAGCAGTGGCGACGGTATTGCCATGGCTTGGCGCGCGGGCTGCCGCGTGGCCAATATGGAGTTCAATCAATTTCATCCAACTTGTTTATATCACCCAGATGCGCGAAACTTCTTACTGACTGAAGCGCTACGCGGCGAAGGAGCCTTGCTAAAACGGCCCGATGGGACTCGCTTCATGCCAGACTTTGACTCCCGCGAAGAACTCGCACCGCGAGATGTGGTGGCCAGAGCCATCGATTTTGAGATGAAACGACTGGGTGCCGACTGCGTTTACCTCGACATTAGCCACCGCGATGACGAATTCATCGAACTGCACTTTCCCACCATCTTAAAACGCTGCTTAGAGTTAGGCATTGATATTCGTAAACAGGCGATTCCAGTAGTGCCCGCCGCTCACTATACCTGTGGTGGGGTCGTGACTAATTTAGAAGGCAAAACCGACCTCAACAACCTGTATGCGATTGGCGAAGTCGCTTACACCGGCTTGCATGGGGCGAACCGTATGGCCAGTAACTCTTTATTAGAATGCGTGGTGTTTGCCCATTCAGCCAGCCAACATATTAAGCAACACCTAGATGAAGTTGCGCTTTGTGAGCACATTAAACCTTGGGATGACAGCCAAGTAAGCAACTCTGATGAAGAAGTGATTATTAACCACAACTGGCATGAGTTACGGCTATTTATGTGGGACTACGTAGGCATTGTTCGTACCAATAAACGACTACAACGGGCGATGCGCCGTATCCATCTGTTGCAACAAGAAATTTTTGAATACTACTCTAATTTCAAGGTGGGTAATAACTTGTTAGAGTTACGTAACTTGGTGCAGGTGGCTGAGCTAATTGTTGGTTGTGCAATGCGCCGCCATGAAAGCCGCGGCTTGCATTACAACCTCGATTACCCAGATAAACTGGATAAAGTAAAACCTACTATTCTTGACCCAAATAGCTTTTATCAAGAACAAGATAGGCAGCTATAACTGATACAGGCTTGCCACGGCAAGCCTGTTATTTTTCTGGGCGCTCATCATACTGCGGAAAGTTGACCACGAAGCACAGCTTACGATAAACCTGATTTGGCAGGCTATCGGCAAAAATCACCTTAACTATAAGTTTTTGTTGTTGCCAGCAGATTAGGCAACATGCGCCTTTCGCCACCCGTGAATAACTTGACCAAGTGCAGCACAAGCTTTGTTCAGCGGAAATAAACTCAATGCCACTAGCACTAAATATTCCCCTAGGTCGATAATGCCACCAGTGATACAGCAGCACGGCATCGGCCAATAAACAGGCGGGCAGCAACGGGATAAGCTTAGCGTACAGCGCCAATATCACCAGTTGCAGCAAGCCACCAGCGATAATCAGCAACAAATAATAAAGCGAAGGAGAAGTGCAGAACTCACACTTTGACGCGTTTGAGGATAACATCAACCATATCTGCTAGTTCTTGGTCTTGGCATGGTTTGTGCCCCATAAACCAGGCAAATAAATCTGGGTCGTCACAGGCCAATAGGCGTTTAAAAACTTGTTTCTGGTGTTCACTTAAATCATCGTAGGCTTCGTCTACAAAAGGCATAAACAAAACATCTAACTCTAACATTCCACGACGACAAGCCCATTTTAAACGCGATTTATTTTCCTGCATGTTGTTCCTTGAATACATGAGTTACACTGATCAGCAACTCTAAATCCACAACAAAAGCGCTGAGCAGTAGCGGTAAAAGTATTGACGAAGATACCACTTCAGCAACAGAATTACACCTATATAAGCTTGACCTAGCTCTCAATGGAAGTCGACTATGTCCCAACAAACTTTATGTACTTTGCCTCCTTTACTAGTGCAGCCCTTAGATCAATGGCACTTAGTAAGAGTAAGCGGAGATGATGCTCAAAGCTATTTACAAGGCCAGCTAAGCTGCGATGTAAACAACTTACAGCCTGGACAGCAAAGCCTTGCTGCACACTGCGATCCAACGGGGAAAATGTGGTCGGTATTAAGATTATTTCGCTTAGCGGAAGACTTTCTTTATATGCAGCCCCTATCGATTGCCGAAAAGCAATTAGCCGAGCTGAAAAAATATGCGGTATTCTCTAAAGTCAGCATAGCAACAGAAAGCCAATTGCAAACCATCGCGGTCATGGGTAGCGAAGCGCCACATTATATCGCCGAAAAATTTGGTGATGAAATAGCCAGCCACGGCGGCCTGATTGACCAAGGGATCTGTGTGCATATCGACGGACCTAAGCGCCGTTATTTAGTCATCACCCAACAGCAAGATTGGGGACAAGATGCTCCTAGCAGTGAGCTAGATGCCAATAAACTATGGCGCGCCTTACAAATTGTATCGGGTTTACCCACCATCGAGTTGGCGACCCAACAGCAATTTATTCCCCAAGCTTTAAATCTACAACACCTCGATGCCTTATGCTTCTCTAAGGGCTGTTATACTGGCCAAGAAACCATCGCTCGGGCGAAATACCGTGGTGCCAATAAGCGCGCCACGCTACGCTTGGCAGGTCACGGCTCGGTTCTACCTCAGCCTGGTGACCGGCTAGAGCAGCAAATGGGTGAGAACTGGCGTGGTAAAGGCACGGTTTTACAAGCAGTGCAATTAGAACCGGGCTACATTGAGCTATTGGCGGTATTAAATAACGATACCGATGCCGATACTAAATTTCGCTTAGCTGGAGATGAGCAAAGCTTATTCACCATTGCTCAGCTACCCTATAGTATTGGCGACTAACACTCAAAATTAGCAGACATTCAAGGGAACCAAGATGGATCTACAGCAGCAACTTGAATCACCTTGTATTCGCCAATGCACACTAGATGGTGATGACATTTGCGTAGGGTGTTTTCGCCACATAGATGAAATTTGTGGCTGGAGCAGCATGGATGTAGCAGCCAAGAGAAAAGTTCTACAACATTGTGAGCAACGTAGAAAACTCGCGCCTGTTTGGAAGTTTGCCACCCTCACCCACAAAAACTAATTCAATCCAAAACCGCTAAGCACATGCTTAGCGGTTTTTTCAACTAACCAAAATCACCGTTAACGTAACCGTAGTACTCGCTGATACCTGTGCAGCAAATAACATATAGGCAGCGCTTAAGGTGGAAACTAGCTTAGATTTCATAACTCTTCTCTTTAAAATATAAGAATAACAGTGGACCTGTCTAAGTCGCCGCCATTGAAATAAGCCAATGTGACTGTACGATTACAAGCAGAATTTGAGAAATAAAAACGCAGCTCAAAGGCTGCGTTTTTAACAAAAATATGTCGAGCTCTAAGCACCGCGCCAACTTCGAACACGCCCGGTATCTAAGTGAATAAAACCGCTGCGAGGATAATAACCAACACCACCCAAAGCTAAATCCAGCGCGGCTTGATGAACCTTCGCAAGTTCGACTCCTTTCACCCTAAGATCCACCGCTTGCCCAGTCATGTGAAAGCTTTTTTTAGCTACGCCATTAGATTTGCTACGCAACATTTCATTGGTGGCTGGTGAGCGATAACCAGAAATAATTTCAAACTGCTGTTGTCCACCTAAACTCGCCTGCAACAAATCCATTTGCATATATAAAGCACGATCCATATCGATGGCTTCATTACGCCTAAAGTCTCGCAGTAATTCATCCAGCTGGCTTAGCTGAGAAGCTTGAAACTGACCATTTTTCCAAAAGCACACTTCACAACTTTCATTAGTGTGCAAGTTAGTTAAGTTAAGAAAGCGTTTATTTGTCTGCTCTGCGAACTGTCTGGCAATAGCAGAGCTGGCAAAACTTTTTGGTATACTAAGACCGACTAACCCAGCGCCTAAACCCACTAAAAATGACCGCCGTTTTATATTTCGGTCTAACATTTACTCTTACCCCAAATCAGTCAAAAAACTATCAACTTGGAGAAAAGTACCGAGAAAAAGGCAAAAAAGCAAACAATTCACTGGCTCCAAGCCCTAAGCTCGCCAATAGGCTGCTCGATATTTAAGCTAAATATTTGTTTGTTATATGTTTTACTAAGTTACACTTTTTTTTCATTAGAGAAGTTATAAATATCTTTTCGATAATGTAAGCCCCCACTATGATCAAACCACGAAGTGAAATACACCATGTATACTGGCACCTTATGCCGTAGCGGTAACCACTTATGTTGCTGCTTGGCCAACAACGATTGCTTATAGGCGTGACTATAACCGGCCTGCTCAAGCAAAGTTTCGGCGAGAAAATCGGCCGCTTCAACTCGAATACATCCAGAGCTAAAAGCGCGC
>NZ_JBNKPP010000271.1:0-18115 GCF_050295395.1 Agarivorans sp. | reverse complement strand
AGCGATAAAGAGACCTGGTATTTGTTTGGCCATTGCACCGAGAAAGCGCTAAAAGCCGATGCCTTTAAGCAATGGCAAAAGGTATTTCAGCGTTTTGGCGCAAGCTTAGAAGACGTTGCCGTGGGTTGCTGTGGCATGGCCGGTACCTACGGCCACGACGCTAAACAATATGAAACCTCTAAAGCGATTTATGACTTGAGCTGGAAGCAAAAAATGGCCGAGTTACCAAGAGAACGTTGTATGGTTACCGGCTACTCTTGCCGTAGTCAGGTTAAACGCTTAGAGGGCGCGAAACCAAAACATCCTCTACAAATTTTATTAACGGTGCTGTCATGAGTATTTGGCGCGTTCCAATGAGCCTCGATGGCTTAAATGCCATGGGGGAGGGCAACATGTTGTCCTTCCTAGACATTCGTTTTTGTGAAATCGGTGATGATTACTTAGTCGCCAGCATGCCCGTTACCGCTAAAGTAAAACAGCCCATGGGCTTATTACACGGTGGGGCAAGCGTAGTACTGGCAGAGAGTATCGGTAGTTGTGCGGCTTATTGTGTAGCGGGTGAAAATGCCATGGTAGTGGGGGTTGAGATCAACGCAAATCACTTAAAAGCGGTGCGTAATGGGGAAGTAGTCGCCAAGGCTAAGCCTATTAAACTCGGCAGAACCTTGCAGGTGTGGCAAATTGATATTCACCAGCAACAAGATCTTATTTGTAGCTCGCGCCTTACCGTGATGGTGAAATCTAAGTCGTAGCTGCAGTAGCTACAAACTCAGTAATAACCTTTGGTTGTTACTGAGTTTGCTTCTCAAAGCTAAGCTTAACGGACCGCTTAAGCCCTAATCACACAGCCCCATCACGTAATTCACAAAGGGTTTCGCTTCATCTAAATCAAAGTAACCATCTTTTTTGCGAGTACTGCGTAAATACTGGTAGGTAGCTACAATCACCTTCATTACCTTTTCATTTTCTACGCTGAAGTCATGATGCTTGACTTCTGCAAGAGTGAGTTGCACGGCCTTTTCTAAGGCTTGCATATCCACTACTTCAGCCTTGCGGTATTGATAACCCTCTCCGGTGGCTAGCCACTCTAATGAGCAATTGGCCTTTTGAGCGATTTGATTCGCTTTGGCTAGACTAGGCTCTGAGCCTTTCAGATATTTGCGTATTAAGCTTTCACTTAACTCTACTTTGCGGGCAAAGCTACTAATGCTTTGCTCAGCCATTAATTCTTTTAAACGATGGGCGAAATCACTCATAACCTACATTGCCTCTCGTACTATAGTACGGTTTAAATAGTACGGTTTAAATAGTACTGTGGTATTGATTGTAGCAAGCATTACTGCAAAATACTCAACTTACTTAGAACTATAAGACGAGACAAACATGCAAAGCTTAAACAATAAGACGGCAATCGTTACCGGTGGCGCTAGCGGTATTGGTTATGCGATCGCCCAGCGCTTAGCCGAACACGGAGTTAAGGTGATTATTAGCTCGCGTAATCAACATCGCTTGCAACAAGCGGCACAACATTTAAGTGAATTTAGTGGCCATTCGGTGCTCCATTTTGGCTGTGATGTAAGATCTAAGCAACAGGTACAAGCCTTGAGAGACTATGCTATCGATCAGTTTGGCAGAATCGATATCCTAATAAATAACAGTGGATTAGGCGTGAGTGATAGTGTTGAAGATTGTAGTGAAGAAGACTGGGATTTAGTCGTAGATACTTGTACCAAAGGTACATTCCTAATGAGCCAAGCGGTCCTGCCAGCTATGAAAAATCAGCAAGCGGGTTTTATTCTTAATATTGCTTCTCAGGCGGCTAAACATGGCTACGCGAACGCGGGACCTTACTGCGCTGCCAAATTTGCTGTTCTTGGTTTAGCTGCAGCGCTGCAAGAAGAAGTGCGTCAACATGGGATTAAAGTACATAGTTTGTGTCCGGGGTTGGTACAGGTTCCCGCACCACAGTGCGAATCAGATCAAAAGAAAGGCTGGTTACAGGTAGAAGATCTTGCCGAAGCCGCGATGTTTGTATTGCGCCAACCCGCCAGAGTGCAATTAGAAAATATCGGTCTCTATGGATTTTAAACTATTACGAAGTTTTCAATAAAGCAGGGGAGTTTAATAAAGAATTGGTTGCGGGAGCCGGATTTGAACCAACGACCTTCGGGTTATGAGCCCGACGAGCTACCAGACTGCTCCATCCCGCGTCCGTAATGCGGAGCGCATAGTAAGCAGTGAGCAGACATTTTACAAGATATAATTCGTATTTTTTTGTTAAGTGCCGATTATTTAGCCGGATGAGGCTTTTACTACTGATCTTAACTAAAACAGGTATAATCCACGGGTTAATTAAATAGAGTAGACAAATGGCAGATTTTTTCGCTTCAACCGCTAAAGGTTTAGAAAGCTTATGTTTAGAAGAGATTACTGCACTGGGTGCAGAAAACTGTAAGCAGACAGTAGCAGGGGTGAGTTTCACTTGTGATTGGCCCACCGCTTACAAAATTTGTTTGTGGACACGTTTTGCATCTCGCATTTTGTTGCGCTTGGTAGAAACCCAAGCCGATAACGTAAGTGAACTATATGCTAGTGCTTATCAAATTGATTGGGCAAAATATTTCGCAGTCGATCAAACCTTCTCTGTGCATTGTACCGGCACCAATCACTTCATTAATAATAGTCAGTTTGGTGCTTTAACGGTTAAAGATGCCATTGTTGATCAGTTTAAGAAGCACTGTGGCGAGCGACCTAACGTTGCGAAGACCGATGAAGATGCGCGTATTATTGTGCGTATTGCTGGTAAACATCTAGCCATATCTTTGGATTTAGTCGGTTTGTCCTTGCACCGGCGTGGTTACCGCAGTGAGCAGGGTGAAGCGCCAGTTCGAGAAAACTTGGCTGCTGCCTTGGTGGCTCGCAGTCAATGGTCGGAAAACTATCTGATCGATCCTATGTGTGGTTCAGGCACCTTATTAATTGAAGCGGCCATGCAAGCAGCTGATATTGCTCCTGGTTTAGAGCGCGAGTTCGCCTTTACCCGCTTTGCTAACTTTGCCAAAGCCGCTTGGGCTGAGATTTTGCAACAAGCCCAAGACCGAGCCACGCTGGGACTAGAGCAGTGTACTAAGAAGTTGATTGGCTACGACATCGACCGCCGTATGGTGGCCCTTGCTAAAGCCAATATTGAGCGCGCAGGTCTAAGTAAACTGATATCGGTACACGTGCATGACGCAGCCGAGCTACCCAGCCCTCCTAAGCAAGCAGGCTTAATTCTGTCTAACCCTCCCTATGGTGAGCGCTTAGGTGAATTAACGAAGCTAATTGGTTTGTTTCTTTCTTTTGGGGCCAGCGTACGCTCTCAGTATGGGGGATGGCGTTTAGCACTATTTACTGCGGCGCCAGAATTACTGGACTACCTACGTTTACGTAGTGATAAGCAATATAAGTTTTTTAACGGGGCGCTGCCCTGTGTATTAAAGATTTATCAAATCGGCGAGGGCGCTTCGTCAGAACAGCAGCAATACGCGCCTGATTTTGTTAATCGCTTAATCAAAAACAAAAAGAAACTGCAAAAATGGATTAATCGGGAAAACATCTCCTGTTACCGTTTATATGATGCAGATCTTCCTGAATACAATGTGGCTGTTGATGTCTACCACGACTACATGGTGGTGCAGGAATATCGCGCACCTAAGAGCATTGATGCCAATAAGGCGCGACGTCGCTTACTCGATTTGCTTACTGGTTTGTTGCAAAGCGGCTTAGTGGCCAACGATAAGTTGGTGATTAAACAGCGTGCGCAACAAAAAGGGCGGCAACAGTACCAACGCCAAAGCGATGAAAAAGAACGCTTTGTAGTGCAAGAATACGGTGCTCAGTTCTATGTTAATTTAACCGACTATTTAGATACCGGTCTGTTTCTTGACCATCGCAATATGCGTCACTATCTGCAACAACATAGCCAAGGTAAAAAGGTACTTAATCTATTTGCCTATACCGGTTCGGCCAGTGTTCATGCTGCGTTAGGTGGAGCAGATAAAGTGACTACGGTTGATATGTCTAATACCTATTTGAATTGGGCGAAAGACAATTTCCGCCTAAATCAGCTACCGATTAATAAACATGAGTTTATTCGCGCCGATTGCATGGCTTGGCTTAAGTCGCCGATTTCTCAACGCTGGGATATGATATTTCTTGATCCTCCTACTTTTTCTAACTCTAAGAAAATGGAGGATACTTTTGATATTCAACGAGATCACCTTGATTTATTGAAGTCGGTTTCGCGTCTGCTTAATCCCGGTGGTAAGCTGATTTTTTCCAATAACAAACGTCATTTTAAAATCGATAAAGAAGGCTTGAGCCAGTTAGGCCTGCGCGCAGATAACATCTCGAATCAGTCTTTGTCGCCAGATTTTGAACGCAATAAACACATTCATAACTGTTGGATGATTCACAAGGATTAGTTGTATGACATGGATATTGTATAGTACCGATGGCTGTCATTTATGCGAAGACGCTAAGGCTTTAATATTGGCTAATCCCAATATTACAGAGTTACATGAGCAGGACATAATTGAAGATGACGCATTAGTCGATGAGTATCGATATAGTATTCCTGTACTTTGTCATGAACCGAGCCAACAGCGGCTTAACTGGCCCTTTGACGCCAGCCAGCTAAAACAATTTATAGAGAACTGTACGTGTTAGTTAACTTACAAGATGCTTTTTTAGCTTACGGCGATACACCGCTGCTGAATAAAGCCAATATTCAAATTAATCGTAATGAACGAGTCTGTTTAGTAGGGCGTAACGGCGCCGGTAAAAGTACCTTGCTGCAAGTATTGGAAGGGGCGATTCAACTCGACTCTGGCCAACGGCAATTAGTTAATGATGTAGTGATTACGCGTTTGCAACAAGACCCACCGCAGGCCAGTGAGCAACGTATCTTCGATTTTGTTGCCGCAGGCAAACCGCATATTGGTAAGTTATTAAGCGAGTTTCATCAGTTAACGTCGAACATCGATGAAAACGCCAGCGAACAAGCGTTAAAACGCATGCAGCAAGTACAGCATGAGATTGATGTTGTTGATGGCTGGAAATTTGATAGCGAAATTCAAAAAGTACTCACCACCATGAAATTGGATGGCGAAGCCTCGTTGCAGGGCTTGTCGGGTGGGTGGCTTCGTAAAGTAGCGTTGGCAAAGGCCTTGGCCGGTGAGCCAGATATTTTGCTCTTGGACGAACCTACCAACCACCTTGATATATCAACCATCCAGTGGCTAGAAGATTTTCTGGTTAATTTCAAAGGTACCATTGTATTTATCAGCCACGACCGTGCTTTCATTCGAAAAATTGCCACTCGTATTATCGATATTGATCGCGGTGTATTAACCTCCTGGCCGGGTAATTACGATGCTTACCTAGAAGGGAAAGCAGAGTGGTTACGAGTAGAAGAAGAGCAAAACGCACTGTTTGACAAACGTTTAGCTGAAGAAGAAAGCTGGATCCGCCAAGGCATTAAGGCCCGCCGTACCCGTAACGAAGGGCGAGTACGGGCGCTAAAAGCAATGCGCAACGAGCGTAGTGAACGGGTAAACCGCCAGGGCACCTCTAAGATGCAAATCGACGATGGTTTACGCTCGGGCAAGGTGGTATTTGAAGCCGAGCAACTTAGCTTTGCTTATCCCGGACAAAAGCAGCCGATCATTTCGCCATTAGATTTGTTAGTGATGCGCGGCGACAAAATCGCCCTAGTTGGAGCTAACGGCTGTGGTAAATCGACATTAATCAAAATTTTGTTACAGCAATTACAGCCCAGCGGCGGTAATTTGAAGGTCGGGACCAATTTATCGGTAGCTTATTTCGACCAATATCGTCAGGAACTGGATCCAGACAAAACCCTGTTAGACAATCTTGCCGGCGGAAAACAGGAAGTAGAGATTAACGGTACTAAGCGCCATGTTATGGGCTACTTGCAAGACTTTTTATTTCACCCCAAACGTGCTTTTACTCCAGTTAAAGCCTTATCTGGGGGGGAGAAAAACCGCTTGATGTTAGCCAAGTTGTTCTTGAAGCCGGCTAATTTATTGGTATTAGATGAACCAACCAACGATCTTGATGTCGAAACGCTGGAGCTATTGGAAGAGTTAGTCAGTCAATATAGCGGTACGGTATTGTTGGTGAGTCACGACCGTAGTTTTATTGATAATACCGCTAGCCATATTTGGTATTTTGATGGCAATGGCAGGGTTGATACCTTCGTTGGCGGTTACTCAGAAACCGTCAGTTATTTGCAACAACAGCAAAAGCCTCAAACGGTTAAAGCTGAAATTAAATCCGAAGTTGTTCAGCGGTCAGTCAAACAAACTAAAAAATTGTCTTATAAGTTGCAGCTGGAGCTTGACCAGTTGCCTGAAAAATTAGAAGCTGCCGAAGCCGAGGTGGAACAGCTACAAAGTAAAGTGAATGAACCCGAGTTTTTCAATCTCGATCAAGATCTTGTTCAATCCACTTTAACTCGTTTAGCCAGCGCAGAAGAGCAGCTTGAAGCCCTGTTTATGCGTTGGGAAGAATTGGAAGAATTAAAAAATTCATGAAGAAATCACTATTAACACGATCGTTTGGTATCGCATTCGCGCCTTTATTGTTGTCTGTTAGTTACGCTCAAGCAGCACAAACCGAATCCTACTACTTAATTGAAGAAATTCCCTTTAGTGCCGAAAATGGTCTAAGTGAAGCGCAAAGCAATATCGTTGTTACCGCCGCCAGTGAAGACGGCGAATTTGTAGCGGGTAATGCCTTAACCTTTAGAACTTACTTTCGCTTTTATGACTTCGCTAATCGCACCACTTATGACTATGGCTGTCAGTATGCTAGTGAAGTGTGTCGCATGTTTAATGAAGGCGAGGGCTCATTCTATGATCTCTATCGTAAACGCCTACGTGAGCAACGTTCTAACTTGTATCAATCAAACGTATTAGCTTTTCTAGCTGAGCGTAATGTGAGTGGTAGCCATAGCGACGGTAAAAATATTTCGCCACTGCCTCAGTGGAGTACCATCAACGAAAAACTGTTTATTTTCGATGAGCAAACGAACAGTGATTACACCACCGATACTCGGGTTAATCATATCGATAGTCAGTTAGGCTGGGCGGTGGGCTACGACTCTGCGCCATTTTCTATTAGTAGCGAAAATTATTATACGCGCGAGTTTATTCAACGCGGTTTTGCTTACAACCTCTTCACTCAAGCAAAAGTTAGTCTGCTTCCTACCGCCTTTAATAGCAGTGGTGATTTAGCCGATGACCGCGGTGGCTTATCCGCCGGTTTAACAACGATAGAGCAAGATGGCCGAACTTTAGTGATTGGCCTTGCCAGTGTCGGCTACTCAAATAATGATAGTTTTGGTGAGTGTCAACGCGGCGATGAACAAAGCTATTACCGTTGTTCTGGTTTCCATACTCAAGCCTGGGTATGGGATATTACCGATGCACAAGATGGTGATGAAGTAATCGGCCAAGCCTTAGTTGATGGTTACGCGCGCTCTCGTTATAGCAATGCACCCAATTATAACTATTTGAAAGACTATAATGGCGAGTTCTTTGTTGGCCTGTCTTCTGACGACGTTTACGACAGTAATAACGGTTCGCGCGGTCGTGCGGCAATTTATAGCGACAACGGAGATGGGACTTACCAAGTTAAGCGTATTCCCAATATTCGCATCGATGGTGATAACGACAAATTTGAAGACTCGGTATCACATACCTGGGCGACTGGCGTTAACCAACAAAACTTGGTTATCGGCAATTTGCGTTATGTTGAAGTGAAATCACGTAACCGTCCGGTAGAGGGCTTTGTGTACGACGCGAATGAAAGCTCAGAAAACTTTGAGACGGTAAATTGGCCGCTACGTAATAAACCCTTTAGCGGCGCTAACAGTGAGTTTGCCGATATCAACAATAATGGTTTAATTGTCGGCTGGAAAGACGGTGCCACTGAAGAGCAGCCAGCTTATAACGGTACTACTCGACGTCAAACTGCGATGTTATTGGACTACCAACGCTACTTAGCTGGCGAAACAAGCTTCAATTGGTCGCTTAATCAGTTAACCTGTTATGAGCAAGACGGCGAAGCGAAAGTGCCACTATATCGTATCGAATATGCGACTCATATTAATGATGAAGGTGATATTTTCGCCAGTGGTTACCATTACGAAACGGCTAATGACTTTATCTACGGATTGAATCCCCGTCCGGTATTGTTGAAGTTAGTGAGAAACCCTGCGGTGACTGATATCGATGATTTAGCGGTTTGCCCAAGCTTAGAAGAGCAGAAATACGAGCGTAAAGGGGCGGCGAATATCTGGCTTGGCCTGATCTTGTTACCGCTGGTTTTTGTGAGACGTTTCATAAAAAAATAAATTATCTTTAAGCTGTAACAAAAAGATCAGATAGTTAGCGAATACTTAAAAATTTGCTTTTGATCTTTTAAAAACGATAAGCGATAGTAGATCAGGAGTCCAGTTGGACTCCTGATTTGTTTTCTGATCTTGATAAGGAAGAAGTCTATGAAACGACAAAAACGCGATCGTTTAGAAAGAGCGCATGCCAAAGGATATCAAGCAGGTTTGTCAGGTAGGTCAAAAGAGACCTGTCCGTATGGAGGAGCAGATGCCAGAGGGTATTGGTACGGTGGGTGGCGTGAGGCTGTTGAAGAACGCGTTTCGGGACTAGACAATCATTAACATCAACAACAAGATATAAAAAAAGCCCTTATTTAAGGGCTTTTTTTTGCTTAGTTCTAATAAATTTAGAAACTAGACGTATCGGTAAATAAACCAACTTTTAAATCGTTTGCAGAGTAGATTTCACGGCCGTCAACTTCAACTACGCCGTCAGCAATACCCATCACTAATTTACGCATAATTACCCGTTTCATTTGAATGCGGTAAGTGACTTTTTTCGCGGTAGGTAGCACTTGGCCAGTGAATTTTACTTCACCAACACCTAAGGCGCGTCCTTTACCTGGACCACCGCTCCAACCTAGGAAGAAGCCAACTAATTGCCACATCGCATCTAGGCCTAAACAGCCTGGCATTACTGGGTCGCCAGGAAAGTGGCAATCAAAAAACCAAAGATCAGGTGTAATATCTAGCTCGGCTATGATTTCGCCATTGCCAAATTGGCCACCCTCATGGGTGATTTTCAGAATGCGATCCATCATTAACATATTGGGAGCCGGCAATTTACTGTTACCTTCGCCAAATAAAAGCCCTTGGCTGCAATCAAGCAATTCTTGGCGTTCATAGCTAGTTTTACCTAACTCTTTTTGCGAAACCTGAGTCATGAATTATACCTTTAAAAAATTTGCCGCTACTTTAGCGAACAGGTGTGCGCTAAACAAGTCCGATGTCTAAAAATATTAAGATAGTTTAAATAACTTAGTAAATTTGTGAATAAGCGCTTGAGCAAGGCTTGGTTCGTCACTACCGATGTTAACTCGTTTGTAAACCTTACCAAATACCGTAGTTTCATCGCTAAGCCTCCCCGCTTCCAATTTAAACAAGTGAGGAATAGCTTGCTCAATATTATCCACTGCGTAAATGCTCAGCGACTGGCGCTCACAGGCTAGCAATAGCGCTTGGCTTAAATTTAGCTGTTTAAGGTTGGCTTTGGGAATAACCACAGCAAGTGGCGTGGTTATATTCAGTAATTGGCTAACTCGGTAAAAACCTTCGATTTTCTCATTAATGCCGCCCACCGCCAATACATTGCCTTTTTGGTCTAACGCACCAGTGACAGCGGTATTTTGCTCTATGGGTAAACGGGCTAGGGCACTGAGTAACGCTAAACAGCTGGCTAAAGAGGCACTATCGCCTTCTATTTCATGGTAAGACTGTTCAAATACGATATTGGCCGAATAAGGAAAGTGGTGCTCTAGTGCGAATAACTCACTGAGAAAGCCATGAATAATCATCATCGACTTAGCGTGGATATTCCCCGCTAGCTCGGCTTTACGCTCCACATCCATGAAGTCACCATCACCTTGGAAGACATTCGCGGTAATTCTGATTGGTTCGCCAAAGGAATGACCTAAACCGTTAAAGTCGATCACCGACAAACCGTTGATTTGTCCCACGCGAGAGCCGCTTAATTCAATTTGGGTTTGTCTATCCTTATAAGACAAGTCGCTAAATAGTTGTTGGCCATTAATATGTTGCGCCAGCGATTCTAAAGCCTGGTCAAAACCCAGAGCATCTTGGTTTAAGCCTAAGTGCTGCATGAGTCGAAGTGGCTTCATTACATCGGCAATGTTTAAGCTTAATAATTGCTGATGTTCACATAAAAAGGCGGCACGTTTAAGCACGGGATAATAAAGAGCTTGAGTAAGAGGCGCGAGTCCGTCATTTTTAAGTTGCCAATTAATTTGACTCAAGTAGGCCGTTACATTGGCTTCTGTTGCCTCTAAATCCAGTGGCAGTTCAGTTTCTATTAAACACTGCGAGGCAAGCTCTGGATCGAGTTGGTAGAGGTCGGCAATTGCGCTAGCGTGGCCGGTAACAATCAACTTGGTTGAAATGGCTAAGTCTTGCGCTTGCCATAAGCGTTGATGACTAGCCAATTTGTCCCAGCTGAAGGTGGCGGTTCTCAGGCAACTCTTTAACTCAAACCAAAGATTAGCCTCAGCCAATATGTCTTCAGCATTAATGGCCAAGATACCGTTGGCGGCCTTGGCGACTAAGCCCAAATTAAGCTGTTCCAGTCCTGCTATTTGGCCGCTAGCGGGCATTAGCTGTTCACCAAAGAGCTGTTGGCGGTTGAATTGGTGACAATAAGTCACCCCAGGCGAGCTGCGCCATATTTTGATATAAGCCTCTGGCGATACGCTTTGTGGTTGGCCTTGTAAATGTAGGTTTAAGGCGCCTAACGCCTTATGAAGCTCACTTGCTTCGCTACCTTCAAGCTGATTGGCTAAGTCTGCAAGCGCCTGTTGCAATGTTTGTTCGGTTGTGGATTGGCGTAGCGCTTCTAGGGCGTGCTGAATGCTTAGATATTGCGACTCAGTTAGCGACAAGCAAATAGCTTTACTAGGGGAGCTGGGGCTAAAAATGAGTGCGAAAGCACTAGCAGAGGCCACTGGTTTTACCGCTAGTTGGGTAAAAATTGTTGGCAAATCGAAGAAGCTCGCGGCTTGGCACACCAAAAAAGGCTGAGCAGACATTGTTGTCGCAAAGAAGTCGATGCTGGCTTTAAGCTGCGGAAGCAACTCTGGCCACTGTTGGCATGGCGACAGTGGCAGTTCGCTTAGCGAATATTGCGGGCTCAGCATATCTAAGGGTAAGGCGTGTTCAGTCAATTTTTGTTTCCATTTAGCAAGCGTGCTTTTAAGTATTTTTGTTAGTTAAAACAAACCATTAAAATTTATAAGACAATAGCTGCAATCCAACCAAAAACCAATAACGGCAAGTTAAAATGCAAGAACGTCGGTACCACAGTATCCCAGATATGGTCGTGTTGACCGTCACTGTTTAAACCGGCTGTTGGCCCAAGGGTTGAGTCTGATGCAGGCGAACCCGCATCGCCAAGTGCCGCCGCGGTGCCAACTAAGGCAACGGTGGCCAGTTCTGAAAAGCCTAAAGACAGCGCTAACGGAACATAAATAGCGGCAATAATTGGGATGGTTGAGAACGAAGAGCCGATGCCCATGGTGATCAACAGCCCCATCAATAGCAATACCGCTGCGGCAAAGGCCTTGTTGCTACCGAGAATTTGCTCAGCGCTAGCCACCAAATCGGGCACGCCGCCGCTGGCTTTCATCACACTGGCAAAACCATTTGCAGCAATCATGATAAACCCAATCAGGGCCATTAGTTTTACGCCTTCAATAAACAAGTCTTGGCTGTTTTGCGGGCGGATTCCCGAGGCGGTAGTTAGCATCAAAAAGCCGGCTAAAGCACCAATAATAATAGAGCCGGTATAAACGTTGATGGCCAATGCAGCCACAATAATAGCGATATTAACCAAGCTTCGTGCAGCGCTAGGCGTGGCCACCGGCTCATTATGCACTAATACATCGCGTTCCACATGCTGATATTGGCGTGGCTTTCGATATGACACAAAAATCGCCAGTAACAAACCTAATACCATGCCGAGGGCCGGAATGGTCATTGCCAGTGGTAATTGGCTTTGCTCTATGCTTAAGCCCGCGCTAGTGATATTGCCGTAGAGCAATTGATTTAAGAAGATGCTACCAAAGCCATAGGGCAGCCACATATAGGTGGTAACAAGGCCAAAGGTAATACAGCAGGCAATAATACGTCTGTCTAGGTTGAGTTGATTAAACGCCGCTGTGAGTGGCGGAATTAAAATAGGGATAAAGGCGATATGCACCGGTACTAGGTTTTGCGAGCATACCGCCATAACAATAATGGCACCCAACATCATCCACTTTACTAGCGATAAATGGGTCTCACGATGTTGCTCCACATTACGAATAATCTTGTGTGCTATTAAGTCGGTAAGGCCACTGCGTGAAATTGCTACCGCAAAGGCACCTAATAAAGCGTAGCTTAGGGCGATTTCAGCACCGTCACCTAAACCCCCCTCAAAAGCCTTGATGGTATCATTCAGGCTTAGCCCCGAGAGTAAACCACCTAACAGGGCACTAACCGACAGGGCAATAATAACGTTAACCTTAAGCAGGCTCAGCACCAGCATCAAACATACGGATAATACGACGGGGTTCATTAATAGGCTCATGCTTGTTCATTCTGTTCTGAAGGTTGAGGGAGAGGCCAGCCACCTAGGCTTTGCCATTTATTAACGATTAAGCAGAAAAGCTCTGCGGTTTTTTCGGCATCGTATAGGGCTGAGTGCGCCTCTTGATTACTGAATTCTAATCCTGCTTCACGGCAAGCCTTAGCTAATACCGTTTGCCCTAGCGCCAAGGCGCTAATACTGGTGGTATCAAAGCTCACAAAAGGGTGAAACGGATTACGTTTAATATTACAACGCTCTACCGCCGCATTGAAAAAGCCCATATCAAAAGCGGCATTGTGCGCCACCATTACCGCTCTATTACACCCATGTGCTTTTAAGGCTTTACGGATCGGTTTAAACATTTCTTTTAAGGCATGTTCTTCTGTTACCGCTCCACGTAAGGGGTTATGGGGGTCGATTCCGGTAAAGTCTAACGCAGCCTGCTCTAAGTTAGCCCCTTCAAAAGGCTCTACATTAAATTGAATTTTTTGTAACACTTCCAGCTCGCCAACTGGGTTAAAAGTGAGCAAGCAAGCGGCAATCTCCAACATGGCGTCGGTTTTGGGATTAAAGCCTGCGGTTTCTATGTCGATAACGACAGGGTAATAGCCGCGAAATCGGCTAGACATTAACTGAGTCGTGTGTTCTGTAATGGTCATAATGTGGGAAACTAAAAATAGAAGCGCGCATTATTACAAAAGCTGCAAAGAATCGCGAATTTGCTTTAAAGAATATCGAGGGTGGGCCGATAATTTATCGAGAAGAGAGGATTTTTGCGAATGAAACGTTATTTAGTGCTGCCTTTAGCCATCTGCGCTATCTCTGCCCAGGCCAATGTCCGTAACTATTCGGCGCCACTGGACGACTCCACTTGGGTGATGTCTAGCCAAACGCCGATTGAGTGTCGCATGGACCATATTATTCCGTCGTTTGGCGTGGCCAGTTTTGTTAGCCGCGCGTCCAAACAGGTTAATCTAGATTTCTATCTCGATATGTATCGTATTAGCGCGGAAACCCATCAAGTCTCGTTACGCAGTGTGCCTCCGCGCTGGAAACCGGGCGCTAGCGTTAAAAAGATCAGCGAACTGTCTTTCTACCAACAGTTTGACGGCTATGTAAACGAGCAGCCCGCTTGGCAAATGTTAAGTGAACTGGAAGACGGTAATGTACCGACCTTTTACTTCAACGATTGGTATGCCAATAGCACCACTACAGCGGTGGGTATTTCTTCTATTAACTTCAAACAGCAATACAACGAATTTCTCAAGTGCGTAGGGCGTTTGTTGCCGTATTCTTTCGAGGATATTGCCTTTACGGTGTTAAGTTATCAGTCTAACAGTGACGAGTTAACAGCACGTTCTAAACAGCGCTTGCAGCTAATTGGCGACTATGTAAAACATGATCCCAATATTGATGTGGTTTTGGTAGACGCTTATACCGACAGTTACGGTGGTAAATGGATTAACCAAGAGCTCTCGGAAAAACGCGCCAATATGGTAAAAGACTACTTTAAATCTAACGGCTTAGACGAGAATGCCATTGACGTATCGGGCCATGGCGAGCGCCGCCATGTAGCCACTAACGCCACACCTTTAGGCCGAGAACGTAACCGTCGCGTAGTGATTTCTTTAGGTAAAGACTTACTTTAATTTGCCTGGTTCAGCTTATGGCTTGCTAACACTTAGCAAGCCTGTATGGTTGCAACAGTTAATCAGTGAAGCTACTTCATCCATTTCGAAGCAAACACAGACCTAGTATCCTAGGTTTAGCTAAGTTGCTTAACCCATAATATCCTGCTCAGTCATAGAAATAATTAAGGCCTATTACTAGGCCTTAGTTGTCAAGAAAATGTGTTTTAGTACTCAGTCTTATCTTTAAATTCACATAGGTCTTCAATAATGCAGGCGCCGCAGCGCGGTTTACGAGCCACACAGGTGTAGCGGCCATGCAGAATCAGCCAGTGGTGAACATCTACCTTAAACTCTTTGGGTACCACTTTAAGTAACTTTTGTTCTACCTGATCGACGTTTTTACCCATGGCAAATTTAGTGCGGTTACTCACTCGATAAATATGAGTATCTACTGCAATGGTGGGCCAGCCAAAGGCGGTATTCAGTACCACGTTGGCGGTTTTACGGCCAACGCCGGGTAAGGCTTCTAAGGCTTCACGGTTTTCCGGTACTTGGCCGCCGTGCTGCTCGATAAGGATCTTACAGGTTTTAATTAGGTTCTCGGCTTTGGAGTTAAATAAGCCGATGGTTTTGATATAAGCCTTTAGTTTTTCCACGCCCAGTTGGTAAATCGCTTCGGGGGTATTGGCCACCGGAAACAATTTGTCGGTGGCTTTGTTTACTGATACATCGGTGGCTTGAGCCGACAGCAATACTGCAGCCAATAATTCAAAGGGGCTAGAAAAATTAAGCTCAGTAGTGGGATGCGGGTTGTCGTCGCGCAGCCGAGTAAGAATTTCTAAACGTTTTTCTTTATTCATAGGGTTTGTGAGTTTTCTGCATTGCTAACAACCACGGCTTGTTTATTGGCTAAGCGGTTGTCGATGATATTTTTTATGGCGATGATGAAGCCCATTACCAAGAATGCGCCGGGCGGCAGAATGGCCACCAGGAAGTGCTCGTTAAAATTCACTACTTGAATGTAGAGAAAAGAAGCCCAGTCGCCCAGTAATAACTCAATACCATAAAACAAGCTGCCGTTACCCAAGAGTTCGCGAATCGCGCCTACTACCATTAGTACTAAGGTAAAACCTAGCCCCATCATTAGGCCATCAAAAGCGGCGGGTTTTACTTCGTTACGGGCAGCAAAGGCTTCGGCGCGACCAATGATGATGCAGTTGGTCACGATCAGCGGAATAAATATGCCAAGGTTTTGGTACAAGCCGTAGGTAAAGGCATTCATCAGTAACTGAATACAGGTAACAAATGAGGCGATCACCATAACAAATACCGGAATACGAATTTCCTTAGCGACCCACTGGCGAATTAACGATACCGTGGTATTGGAAGCAATTAAGACTAACATCGTAGCCACACCAAGGCCCAAGGCGTTGGTGAGGGTAGAGGTAACGGCCAACAGCGGGCATAAACCTAACAGTTGTACTAAACCGGGATTGTTTTTCCAAAGGCCTTGCCAAGCCAGTTTTTTATATTCACTCATGTTGGCTTCCTGTTTAACAATCGCTAGCCGATTGAATAATTTGCTGTTGATTAGCCTTATGGTAAATCAACACGTTTTTCACCGCTTTAATGACCGCACGAGGGGTAATGGTAGCGCCAGTGAAGGCGTCAAACTGACCACCGTCTTTTTTCACTGCCCAGCGAGAGTCGTCATCTGCTACCAACCGCTGCTGGTTAAACTGATATATCCAATCTGATTTTCGGGTTTCGATTTTATCGCCTAAGCCGGGTGTTTCGTTGTGTTGCACTACACGAACGCCACTGACACTACCATCACTGTTCACGCCCACCAATAATTGGATGGCGCCACTGTAACCGTCGGGGGCTGTAGTTTGATAAACCAAGGCTTGGGTTTGCTGGTTTTGACTAATCACTCGCACCGTTTGTTGTTTAGCATTACCCAATAAGGGCTCACTGTGAGCGATAAAACACTGTTGTTGATAGCTTGAAGCGGCTAACTCTGGGTTTAATACCTCGTTGGTGGATTTCACCAGCTGCCGCTGAATTTGCTCGGCTATCTTATCTTCGGTAAAGAAATTAACAATCACCACTAACAAGGTACAAGCAAAGGCAAACAGCGCCAGCATGCTGGCGTTGGACATCATTGACTGGCGTTTACTTGTCATTTTTACTTCCCTCGCCGTAACCGTATACTCGCGGTTTAGTGAAATGGTCGATCATAGGTACCGCCATATTGCTTAACAATACCGAGAAGGCCACGGCATCGGGGTAACCGCCATAGTTTCTAATTACAAATACTAATACCGCAACTAAGCTGGCGTAAATTAAGCGACCACGGTTACTCGTAGCGGCGCTGACCGGATCGGTAAGAATGAAAAACGCACCCAGCATGGTGGCGCCAGAAAATAGCTGCACTAATACCGGTGTATTATGGTCGGGGCTAATGATGGCCGCCGCCACACTTAACAGCAATAAGGTGCTTAAAAACGCCACCGGAATATGCCAACGGATCACCTTGAGGTAAATCAAGGCCAAACCACCGGCTAAATAAGCCAGATTAATCCATTGCCAGCCAACGCCCGCAAGGAAACCAAAGGTGGGGCTTTGGCTAATTTCGCTGGAGGTATAACCCAAAGATAATTGGGTTTTCATTTCATCTAGCGGTGTCGCAAGGGTATGGCCATCCACACTGGTAATTTGGTTAAGGCTAAAACCGTCGGTGGTAAAACCGCTAAAGATTAAGCTTAGCCCGTCAATACTCGACAAACTTTCGCTTAATAAACTTTGGGGCGGCATCCAGCTGGTCATAGTGACGGGGAACGACACTAACAACAATACGTAGGCAGCCATGGCTGGGTTAAAAATATTATGCCCTAAGCCGCCATAGAGGTGCTTAACCACCAAAATAGCAAAGCTTGCACCAAGCACCGCTATCCACCACGGGGCGTACGCGGGCAGGGCTAGTCCGATTAACATGCCTGTGACTAGAGCGCTGTTGTCGGACAGCGTGGCCCAAATAGGCCGCTTGCGTAGTATTAGCACCACCGTTTCTGCGAGAACGGCGGTTAGGCCTGCAAGTAATACTTGGCTTAGTGTGCCAATACCAAACAGAGTGCTTTGCACCGCCAGGCCAGGCAACAAACATAAGATTACCCAAAACATAAGGGTTTTGGTTTGAATGGGTTTTCTTACAAAGGGAGAGCTTTGTAATGGTTTATTGATCATCTAATGGCTTCTCTTCGCGTTGTTGTTCTGCGGCTTTTTTGGCTTTAGCTTTAGCTATGGCCGCAGCTACTGCGGCCGACTTGGCTTTTTTAGCTGCTGGTTCCGCTGTAGCGCTAGTACCCGCATTGTCGCTGTGATCTTTTTCACCGCTGGCAACTTGTTCGGCTTGGGCCTTTTTTGCTTTAGCCTTGGCGATAGCTGCGGTAACCGCAGCCGATTTAGGCTTTTTAGGTGCTTGTTCGGCTGGCGTAGCGTTTGCCTCAGCGTCCGCGCCTTGCTCTGCTTTCTTGGCTTTAGCTTTGGCGATAGCGGCTGAAACGGCGGCCGACTGAGGCTTTTTAGGTGTGTACTCAGCTAATTCGGCCGCTTTTACTTGCTCTGCACTGGCCTCGGCAGCTTGCTCGGTTTGAGCTTTCTTAGCTTTAGCCCGAGCAATGGCTGCCGCTACCGCAGGATTGCTAGAACTTGCTGGTTTGT
>NZ_JBNKPP010000270.1:0-23637 GCF_050295395.1 Agarivorans sp. | reverse complement strand
CAGAAAGAACGATAATGAAAATAAACTATATATCTCTCTTTCTAGAATCAAGAACCAAACTGAATACGGTAACGCTAAAGCCGTATTTTGTTACTGAGTTTATTATTCTACGACTACTGCCAAATATCGATTTAGGATGTACCAATTTTCTTACTGTTGATTTGCGAAATAATACTGTTCGATAAAACCTCTAAGGCTCTAATATGATGTTTATCGAGTTCAAAAGACGCATTAAGTCGGATGCAATGGTTGTATTGTTCTGTTGGACTAAACATTTTACCGGGAGTAATACTGATATTTTTTTGTAATACATGATGGTATATCTGCATAGAGTCGACCTGTTTTGGCAATTCAACCCAAACAAAATACCCTCCACTTTGACTAACAACCTTAGCTTCACTTGGAAGGCGTGACTCTAGCAGTTCGGTAATTTTTTTCTTACGTTCGGCGAGTTTCTTTCGTAATTGTTTAAGGTGTAACTCGTAGTTTCGACTGGTTAAATAATGAACCAGCGTCATCTGAATCGGCGCACTGGTTGCTAACGTACTCATTAGCTGTAACTTCTGAATGTCAAGAGCCCTTTTCCCTGCGACTACCCAACCTATGCGCAGACCTGCTATCAACGATTTAGAGAAGGAGGAACATAGCATGGTATTCCCCGTATCATCATACATTTTCATTGGACTATCCGGCTCCCCTCCCTCATAAAGTTCGCTATATACGTCATCTTCAATCAAAGCAACGTTATAATGTTTCAACATGGCGACAATTTGTTTTTTCTTGTCATCGGTTAAGGTAAAACCCAATGGATTTTGATGATTAGACATTAACCAACATGCTTTTACATCATGGGTTTGCAAAGCCCGCTCTAATGAATCTATATCGATACCCGTTGTTGGGTCTGTACGTACAGATAACGCTTTTAACCCCAAGCGCTGCAACGATTGCAATGCCCCATAAAATGTTGGCGACTCTACCACAACCCAATCACCTTGCCGCGTACAGGCCTGCAAGCTTAGATTTAAAGCTTCTAGCGCTCCTGCGGTAATCACTATTTCATCAGGAGAAATTTCAATCCCTTTTGCTGCATACCGTTTAGCAATGATCGATCTCAGCTGCTCATTACCCGGAGGAAGATTATCAAACGTGTTTGAGATAGGCATGTTACGCGCCGCAGCCGATAATGCCCGAGTCACATGATAACGAGGATACAAATCAGGGCTCGGATAGGCGAATCCAAAATTAACTAGCTGTGTTTTTTTGCCAGCCTGTAGCACTTCAAATATAAACTCGTTGATATCAACATGCTCTGTTGAAGATACAGCCATTGAGGTCTGATGAATATTTGACTCCTTCACTCTTGGTGCTACACGAAACCCCGAGCGAGCTTGAGAAACTATCCAACCTTGAGATTCCAGCAGCTGATAAGCGTGCAGTACCGTCATTAAGCTAGTTCCCGTATGCTCAGCTTGCTTTCGCAAAGAGGGTAGCTTGTCGCCTGGGGTCCATATACCCGCCTGAATCTGCCGTTTCAATTGCTCAACTAGCTCCTGATACTTTGCCAAAAATAGGTCCTCGTCAGTATGTTATTGATATAAAAACATAACACTTAATTCGCTAATCTGTTATAGGTTTGTTGGCTTTTTCTGTATCTACTGCATAGCCGAACCAACGTTTAACATAGCGCCCTAAATGATTATTAAACTCAAAGGAAGTTTATGTTGGGTCTCGACGCATTTATGCTGGCAAGAATACAGTTTGCTTTTACTGTTTCTTTCCACATCATATTTCCCTCTATTACCATTGGCCTAGCTACCTATCTAGCGGTGCTCGAAGGATTATGGCTCAAAACTCGCAATCCAGATTACAAATCACTTTACCATTACTGGTCGAAAATATTCGCCGTAAACTTCGGTATGGGCGTTGTTTCCGGTTTAGTTATGGCGTACCAATTCGGAACTAACTGGAGTGGTTTTGCTGACTTCGCGGGCAGCATCACTGGCCCGCTTCTTACTTATGAGGTGTTAACCGCATTCTTCCTAGAAGCAGGATTTCTTGGCGTAATGCTGTTTGGTTGGAGCCGTGTAGGGGAGAAACTACACTTCTTTGCAACCTCTATGGTTGCCTTGGGTACCATTCTCTCAACCTTTTGGATCCTAGCTTCAAATAGTTGGATGCAAACGCCACAAGGCTATGAAATTATTGACGGTAGAGCCGTACCAGTTGACTGGTTTGAGGTTATCTTTAATCCATCATTCCCATATCGATTAGTACACATGGGTATTGCCGCGTTTGTGAGCACGGCATTATTCGTTGGCGCTGCTGCTGCGTGGCATCTTTTAAAAGGACGCCGTACCTCAGCCGTAAAAACCATGTTTTCGATGTCATTGGGTATGTTAGTCATCGTGGCTCCAATACAGGCAATTGTTGGCGATGCCCACGGATTAAATACTCTAGAACATCAACCTGCAAAAATCGCAGCTATTGAAGGACACTGGTCTAATGAAAATGGCGAACCAACACCACTCATCCTGTTTGGCATGCCGAACATGGAAAAAGAAAGGACCGATTACGCATTAGAAATTCCAGTATTAGGCAGTTTGATTCTACGTCACAGCCTAACTGAACCCATCCCTGCACTAAAAGATTTCCCAAAAGACGAACGACCAAATTCACTCGTGGTTTTCTGGTCGTTCCGAATCATGGTAGCACTTGGCATGTTGATGATTTTACAAGGTTTATACAGCCTATGGTTACGTCGTAAAAACACTCTCTATTCCACCAACTGGTTCCTCAAGTTTTCGATACTAATGGGACCGACAGGACTGATTGCCATTCTGGCAGGCTGGTTTACAACAGAGATTGGCCGGCAGCCTTGGGTCGTATACGGACTTCAGAAAACTCATGATGCGGTCTCTGCTCACGGCGATTTACAAATGAGCATTAGCCTCCTTTGCTTCTTTGTTGTATATAGCGCCGTATTTGGTTTTGGTTACTACTACATGATTCGTCAAATCAAACAAGGCCCCGATTCAAAAGACCACGAACATCACGAAATAGGCACTATTTCCGGGCGTATATAAGCTCACAAGTTAAGAATTTTAGGTAAAGAATATGCAATTTGATTTATCCGTTATTTGGTTCGCGATCATTGTCTTTGCAACACTCATGTACATTCTGATGGATGGCTTTGATCTGGGTATCGGCATCCTGATGCCTTTTGTTAAGAACGAAAGACATAAAGATGTGATGGTGAATAGCATTGCTCCTGTTTGGGACGGTAATGAAACTTGGATTGTACTTGGGGGCGCTGCGTTATACGGAGCATTTCCTCTCGCATACGCGGTAATTACCGAAGCGTTAACCGTTCCATTAACCCTCATGCTCATTGCACTAATCTTTCGAGGAGTAGCTTTTGAATTTCGCTTTAAATCCCTAGAAAACCACCAGCAATTTTGGGATCGTTCATTTATGCTCGGCTCAATCTTCACTACATTTTTCCAAGGCATTGTGGTCGGTTCAGTCATTCAAGGTTTTGAAGTAGAGAATCGAGTCTATGTTGGAGGGCAACTTGATTGGCTTGCACCATTCCCAATGTTCTGTGGCTTTGCTCTCATCGCGACATATGCCCTGTTAGGCAGTACATGGTTAATTATGAAAACCGAAGGAGACTTACAACAAGCCATGTTTCGTTTTACCAACAAAACCCTAGCGGCAATGGTGGCTGCAATGGTTATTGTCAGTGCGTGGACTCCTCTGGCATTTCCATCGATTGCTGAACGCTGGTTCTCTACTCCTAATATTTTCTACTTGCTTCCTGTACCTGTTATTACAGGCTTGGTGTGTTTGAAAACCATTGCCGCATTAAAAAAACACAAAGAACGCAGCCCGTTTATTATGGCCTTAATCATCGTCATTCTAGGCTTTGCTGGTCTAGGTATTAGCATCTGGCCCAATATCATTCCACCAAGCATTTCTATCTGGGATGCAGCCGCGCCAGAGATAAGCCAGAGCTTTATGCTGTTTGGGGCAGCCATTATTTTGCCGATAATTCTCGCCTATACGTTCTGGAGTTACTACGTCTTCGCCGGAAAAGTAAAAGAAGGCGAAGCCTACCATTAACCAATTATTGAAGGTGAGTGATGAAAATTAAACGAAGCATTGAACAATGGGTCTGGATGGTGGGTATTTGGACTGCGAGCGTTGTCGCACTTGGTGTGATATCAATGGGTTTTCGACTACTGATGACAGCCGCAGGACTTAAGTCTTAAAATTTTGTATTGAGTACGAGGCATTTTATCTGACCCCAGTTCCGGATTTTGGTACTGGGCCTTTTACTTACAAGAGTAGAAATAGCAATCTGTCTCAACATTAACAGCATAACAAAGAACAGTGCGATAGGTTTACGGCCCTTATGGCAGCGTCGAATAACACTGCACAGCCAGCAAACCCATTTGAACTAATGACTGGTCGCACCAAACCACTGGGCTTGAATCTGAGCTAGCTATATGCTGATCACTTCATGCGATTTAAGCTTAAACAAACCGCTGTTTGCTTAGGTGTTTAAGCTCAAACCTAAACCTCTAAGCACTATGTTAATCACATCTTGCTCGGCTTTGGCAAATTCTTCAGCTGATAAACTGCGGCCATGAATCATTTTAATTTCGGTATCAAAATCGGCGTAAAATTGAGTCGTTCCCCATATTAAAAACAATAGCGATAACGGTTCAACCGGAGCAATTTTTCCTTGATCGATCCAAGCTTGAATCAGGCTACATTTGTTTTGAGTCCAATCCACCAAGGGAAACTGAAGTTTATCTTTTAAGTTAGGCGCGCCTTGAATGATTTCCATGGCAAAAATCCGTGAGCTTTTCTTATGGCTGCGGCTATAACGCATTTTTGAACGAATATAACTACTAATAGTAATAGCAGGATCAGATTCGGGCGTGGTGTTGGCGAAGGAGTCATTCCATAGCGCCAGTATATCTTCCAACAAGGCGCGGTATAAACCCTGCTTGGATTTGAAATAATACAAGATATTGGCTTTAGGCAGTTCGGCGCGATCGGCAATCGCTTGTAAAGATGTACCCTGATAGCCATGCTTCACAAACTCATTAGTTGCCGCTTTTAAAATTAACTTTTCATTTCTTTTTCTAATTGCCCCACTTTGTGTTGCCACCGCTTTATTCATGCTAACTTTTTCTCCTTGTCGGCATCGAAGTATCAGATATGATAACTAAAGTTATTATTAATGATTCCCTGTGGAATCACTAGCGTTTAGCCATTGTTGCACCAAGATGTGATTAAGCACCAAAATGGAACAATTAAATCTTCATCTTGCACCAAATATGACACTATAAAACACTTTACACTGTTAACAATTGCATTACACATGGACTTGAGCACTTGGTCAGATTTATGCAGTAAACTAGCCAAGTTTTATTTCCGAAATAAATGAATGGACTCAACATGAAACACGACCAGAGCTTGTTGTCGTTATGGCAGGTCACCAAACGCTACCCCGGCGTTATTGCCAACGACAAAGTCAGCCTTGATTTAAAGCAAGGCGAAATTTTAGCCCTGCTCGGTGAAAACGGCGCCGGTAAATCTACTCTAGTGAAAATGATTTATGGTGTTGTACAAGCCGACGAAGGAAGCCTGCTGTGGCAGGGAAAAGAAGTCGTCATTCGCTCTCCCAATATGGCTAGAGCCATGGGTATCGGCATGGTATTTCAGCACTTTTCGGTGTTTGAAACCCTCACCGTACAAGAGAATATTGAACTCAGCCTTGACCCGGGCGCAACCACCGACGCGGCCAGTTTGCGGGCAAAAATCATCGAATTAAGCGCCAACTACGAGCTAAAAGTAGACCCAGACCGTTATGTGCACAATCTCAGTATTGGCGAGCGGCAACGTTTAGAGATCCTGCGCTGCCTCATTCAAGACGTAAAACTACTGATCCTAGATGAGCCCACCTCGGTACTCACACCGCAAGAAGTCGCTGGGCTATTTAAGGTATTACGCACCCTAGCCAGCGAAGGCTGCAGTATTTTATTTATTAGCCATAAGCTAAAAGAAGTCACCGCCCTGTGTGACCGCGCGGTGATCCTTCGCGGCGGTAAAGTGAGTGGAGAATGTGTACCCTCAGAGGAAACTCCCGACTCCATCGCCAGAATGATGGTAGGAACCGAAGCGGTATTATCCGAGCGCTACCACAAAACCATTGGCTCAGACGAAATACTGGTGACCAAAAACCTCAGTGTGCCGCCAACCAATCCCTTTGGCACAGGCCTAAAAAACGTTAATTTAAGCCTGCATAAAGGCGAGATTTTAGGCATTGCTGGTGTTGCAGGTAATGGTCAAGAGGACCTACTTGAAGCGCTCAGCGGTGAAGATACCCGCGCCGAAGCTGGTGCGATTTTAATGCATGGCCATAAAGTCGCCAAACGCAACGCCGGCGAGCGCCGCTTATTGGGTATGAGTTATGTTCCCACCGACCGCTTAGGCCAAGGCGCGGTGCCCGAAATGAGTTTGGCCGACAATACCTTGCTCACCAGTGCCCGAAAAGGTTTGGTGAAAAAAGGGCTGATCCTGCCGCACAAGGTAGTAGAGCTGGCCAAATCCATCATTCATCTCAACGACGTGAAATGCCATAACGCCCACGCTCAGGCTAAGAGTTTGTCGGGAGGGAATCTGCAAAAATTTATTATCGGTCGTGAAGTAGACCAAAACCCCGAAGTACTGATCTGCGCCCACCCCACTTGGGGAGTAGACATTGGCGCGGCCAGTGCCATTCACCGCCAATTGATTGAGCTGCGTGATAAAGGCGCGGCTATTTTGGTGGTCTCGGAAGACATTGACGAGTTATTTATGATTTCAGATCGCATTGCTGCACTCTATGAAGGGCAACTCTCTGCTGCGGTACATACCGAGCAAACCAATATTGAAGAAATTGGCAAATGGATTGCCGGTGGCTTTATTGAAGAGGAGCCACAACATGTTTAAAACCCAAGCGCGTTTAGAGTCTTCCAAGCTGATGTCTTGGTTATCTCCCCTTATCGCCATTGTGCTGACCATGTTTGTATCCAGCTTAATGTTCATCGCGCTCGACATTAATCCAGCCGAAGCCTTTCGGGTATTTATTATTGCGCCTCTTAGCGACAGCTATAATCTGGGTGAGTTGATGGTAAAAACCACGCCGCTGTTACTCTGTGCTACGGGCTTGGCCTTGTGTTATAAAGCCAACATCTGGAATATTGGCGCCGAAGGTCAGTTATTGGTTGGCGCTTTAGTGGGCAGTTATGTAGCCTTACAAGCCAATGAGCAAACCGGCTATATGTGGTTGGTATTAACCCTAGCCGCGGGCGCCGCAGCAGGCATGGTTTGGGCCGCCATTCCTACCCTGCTGCACCAGTTATTCCACACCAACATTATTCTTACCACCATCATGCTTAACTACATCGGTTTATATCTATTGTTGTGGGGCGTACACGGGCCACTGATTGACCCTGATGGTTTTGGTTTTCCTGAATCGGCGGTATTTGCCGACTCGGTATTGCTGCCCACCATTATGGAAGAAGGACGAGCCTCCATCAGCATACTACTGGCCATTGTCTTTGCCATTGGCTCGGGCATTATTTTGTACCGCACCTTACCGGGCTTTCAGTTGCGGGTATTTGGTTCAGACCAACCCGCAGCGCGCTACGCCGGTTACTCCAGTAAATTTATTATTTGGAGTGTGATGCTCAGCGCAGGTGCTTTGGCAGGCCTTGCTGGGGTGTCGGAAGTGACTGGCCCCATCGGCCAGTTGATCCCTCAGGTATCACCGGGTTATGGCTACGCCGCGATCATCGTGGCCTATTTGGGTCGACTCAATCCCTTTGGCATTATCTTCGCCGCGTTTTTCATGGGCACACTGTATATGGGTAGTGATTTAGCGCAAATTGATTTGGGTATTCCTACCGCGATTACCGGCCTATTCCAAGGGGTATTGTTGTTCTTCTTACTCGCCTGTGACTACCTAATTCACTACAAAATTATTTGGCAAGCAAGCGCTAACCCTGCTCAAGCCTCTTCCAGTAATACCAAGCAAGGAGCCGCTTAAAATGGACATGGAACTGTTACAACAAATTTTAGTGGCAGCAATTAAAACCGGTACACCGCTATTATTGGTGGCGTTAGGCGAATTAATCTGTGAAAAATCGGGAGTACTCAACCTAGGCCAAGAAGGCATGATGTTGATGGGTGCCATGGCTGGTTTTGCTGGCGCGTATTTCTCTGGCAGCCTAGCCGTGGGGCTATTATTAGCGATTTTAGCTGGCATGATGATGGCCGGCATTTTCGGCATTTTGTCGCTCAACCTTAATACTAATCAGGTGGCTACCGGTCTGGCGCTAACTATTTTTGGTACTGGCTTAAGCGCCTTCCTCGGCGCCAGTTTAGTAGGCTCAACCGTAGAAGGCTTCAAAGCGATTGCCATTCCACTGTTCAGTGATATTCCACTGCTTGGCCCACTGTTGTTTAATCACGACTTGTTAGTCTATGGCAGCTTTGGTCTAGTGGCGCTGTGCTGGTGGGTAGTTAACAAAACCCGCATTGGCTTAACCCTGCGCGCGGTGGGCGAAAACCCCTACTCGGCGAATGCCTTGGGTATTAAGGTGATTAAAGTACGCTACTTAGCCATTTTAACTGGCGGCGCCTTTGCCGGTTTAGCCGGTGCTTATATGTCTTTGTCTTACACGCCGATGTGGATGGAAAACATGACCGCAGGACGCGGCTGGATAGCATTGTCTTTAGTGGTATTTGCCTCATGGCGCGTGGGCTACTTAATGGTAGGCGCTTACTTGTTTGGCGTAGCCTCTATTCTTCACTTGGTCATGCAGGGCATTGGCTTCACCATTTCACCTAACTTATTGGCGATGATGCCTTATGTGGCTACCATTGTGGTGATGGTGTTGATTAGCTCGAATCCGATCCGTCAAAAATTAGCGGCGCCGATGAGCCTAGCCAAACCCTTTGATTCGCGACGTCACTAAACCATCATGACTATTAAAGCCTCTCATGTGAGAGGCTTTAATTTTTCAAGCCTTGCTTTGATAGCCAGCTAGTTTAGAACACTGTAACCCCGCCCCTCCATGCAGTTTCGCATCACCGATTGCTGTTGCTGCTGATATTGTTGCTCAGCTTGGCGTTTCTCTGCACCGTGCTTTAAAGCACCACCGATTAACCCAATTCCTGCGCCCACCTTAGCGCCCTTAGAGCCGCTGCCGCCGCTAATTGCTCCACCGGCAGCGCCTAAGGCTGCGCCCTTGGCGGTAGAGCCAACAATATCGTGACCCAGCGAGTCACCAGACTGCTGCTCAAGCTGATGAGACAACTGTTCACACTCATACAAATCAGCATGGTATTTCTGCTGATCAACGTCTTTAGTATCAACGATAATATTGGCCTGTAAGATGCTGGGCAGCAACAGCACCATTGCTGCAACTAGCTGTAATCGCGGTTTGTTCACGGTAGCGTCCTTTATTAATAAGTTGTTTTGGCGCGATGGTAGCGCAAGCAGTCGCCATTACCGTCTCACTTTTGAAGGACTAAACCCTACAAACATGGCTAATTAATCAGAAACAGTGGAACTCAATCGCCGGCTTCAATACCAAGCTAAACAGCGTAAAGCACAATAAAACCCGCTTTGGCATTTAAGCTAAGCCTGAAACTCGCTATCATGCAGACTCGACAACTGGAGAACCAATGACTTACCCGCTGTACCTTGCCCACATCAACGATACCCACTCCCACTTTGACGCGTCTTTGCTGCACTTTCATATCCAGCTGGACGGCAAGAACTATCAAATAGATGCTCATTGCGGCGGCTACGCGCGCTTGGCTAGCGCGATTAAACAACAACGTAAGCAAGCCCAACAACAGGGCTGCCCAAGCCTGTTGCTACATGCCGGAGACAGCTTTCAAGGCAGTTTGTACTTCAGCCAATATAAGGGGGCGGCTAATGCTCGGCTACTGGATTTACTTGCTCCAGACGCCATGACCATTGGTAATCATGAGTTTGATTTAGGCAATACACCGATTTCTCATTTTATTGATCAGGTCAGCTTTCCGGTATTAGCGGGTAACATGGATTTATCGACGGAAGATCAGCGAAAACCGTTGCCGCTTGCGGGCCATAACAACCTCTATCCCTATCTGGCCAAGCAGCAACGCGCCAGCTATTTACTAAAAGAGTTGGCTGAAGGCGTACAACTGGCGATTATTGGCATCACTCATGACCAAATGCACAACATTGGTTGTCCCGATCCCGACTGCCAATTCGTCGATGCGATTAGCTGCACCCAAGCCACCGTTAAACACTTACATCAACAAGGCATTAAACACATTATTGTGTTGAGTCATTTGGGGTATCAAGGCGATGTAGCCTTAGCTACAGCCGTGCCAGGCATTAGTGTCATTGTTGGTGGCCACTCACACACCTTAAGCGGTGATTTTCGCCACTTAGGCTTTCCTGAGGGTGCCATGGGCCAGTTTTGGCATCAAGGCTGCCTCATTCTGCACGCCGGTAAACATGCCGAATCGATAGGTTTATCCCACTTAGAATTCGATGCCGACGGCAGCGTGGTTAAATTTCAGGGCGGTGTGCAATTTTTACTGGGTAAACAATGGCATGCTCGGCAAAATGAAGACTTAGTTAGCGCCAAAACCAAGGCCCGTATAGCTGAATATTTAGCCCAAAGTGGGGGCCTGCGATATCAAGCAGAAGATCAGCAAATACAACAGATTATCAGTCAAGATTATCGTCCAGCCATCGACGCCATGCGCCAGCAAGTAATTTGCCAAGTCGCTCGCCCCTTAGCGCATACTCGGCTACCCACTAAACTGTTGCCTCAAGGCAGTGAAATATCACCCTTAGTTTGCCAAGGTTTTTATCAAGCTGCGGCAGTTAAGCGCCACACCGATTTTGCCTTACATAACGCAGGGGGTATAAGGGTTTCGCTCAAGGCTGGCCCGCTCACCAAAGCCGATATTTGCGGCCGCTTATTGCCCTTTGAAATCGCCATTGTGAGTTATCAACTAGAGGGGAAATACCTTGCTCCGTTAATCGAAGGTGCCATTAATAATGCCACCAACAATGGCGTACAAGGCACCGGCGATGGCAGCTTTCCGTATTTTTATAAGCTGCGTTATCACTATAATTCACAAGCCAAACTAGGCCACCGCGTCACTCAAATCGAGCTACTGGGCGATGCAGGCTGGCAGCCGCTCGATCCGCGACGCCACTACCGAGGGGTATCTTCGGCTTATACCTTGGCCGGAAAAGAAGGCTATCATGCCCTACTCAATAGCGATGACCATCAAGATTTAGGCATGAGCATGAGTGATAGCTTTGTAGTATTTGCCGAACAATTAGACAGTTTGGGTTAGCAAGACCAAAATCCATAACTAAAAACGCTACACATCCGCCGCGAGTGCTGCTTTTAACTGCGATATAGAATATTGATTAAACACTTGAATGCCCGCCTGCTCTAACAAGGCCGCTGTCACGCCAGCCCCTTCAACCTTACGACCGCTAAAGCTGCCATCATAAATAGTCGAACTGCCGCAAGAAGGGCTAGCCTCGGCGAGTAAGGCGTATTTAATGGCCAAACTTTGACACATTTTCAGGGCATTTTCAGCGCCACTAACAAACGGCTGAGTCACATCGCTGCCGTCATTGGCTAATACCCTAGCCCTACCTTGCAGTACGTCAATGCCCTGAGCTTGAATGATCTCGGCAGGCGCTCTTGGAGTGGGCAAACCGGCTGACTGCTCAGGGCAAAACACCACCAGCTCAAGATTAGCCTCTAGCCAATCGAGATCGACCCGCGCCATCGATAAGCAGCCCGCGTTATATCTCACCTTATTGCCTAATAAACAGGCACTCACCAGAATCTTCTGCACATTCCCTCCGTTACATCACCAGCGCTAAAAGACAAAACCCATTGTACGCCGCAACCAGATACAGCGTCAGCTGCCTTACAATTTAATTTTAATAAGGGCATACGCTAAGCAAGCTATAAATAGAAAGTTCATTTCAGCAAATAATTGGTTACACTGGGTTATGCGTTGAATATACAAGGAAAATTAGCGTGATAAGAGCCATGGCCCGCGCCGATTTTGCGGCTTTCTGGCCAAGTTTTAAGGCGATTATTCAAGCCCAACAAAGCTATGCCTTTGAGCCCGATATGAATTTTGAGCAAGCCTACCAGCTATGGTGTGAACAGCCACTGCTCACTTATGTATTTGAACAAAAAGGCGAAATACTAGGCAGCTACTACCTAAAGGCCAACGCCATGGGGCCGGGTAAGCATATCTGTAATTGCGGTTACATGGTAAGCGAGGCTGCGCGTGGCCAAGGGATTGCGCGGCAAATGTGTGAACACTCTCAGATTGAAGCACAAAAGCATGGCTTTACCGCCATGCAATTTAATTCGGTGGTCTCTAGTAATCATGCGGCGGTAAGGCTATGGCACAAACTGGGGTTTACCACCATCGGCACCATACCTAAAGGCTATCAACATCCTCAATTGGGCTTGGTTGATAGCTACATCATGTATAAACAGCTAAGCGCCGAGTAAACCGCTAAACTTCGCCAATTACGGGCGCGTCAAAGTCCTCGGCTTCGTCACTATATACGCAGACATTGGAGTCTTCTACTAAGCCACTTTCTGCGACACACTGGCTTTGAAAAAAGTCTGTGATTTCTTTACGTTGGCAGTGTGCCTCAAAGCTGGCTTTATCGGCCCAAATTTCTTGAAAAGCGATCGGATAACCGCTGCCTTGGGCAAAAGGGTTCTCTATCTGTCGAGTCACTCGATATTGCAGACAGCCATCTTCGCGCAAGGTATTAGGCTCTAGTGCTTGTAATACTTTAAACAGCTCATTTAATTTGCCCGGCTTGGGTTTAAACATGGCAATACAGTAGATTTTTTTAGACATAAGGGCCTCGGCTGATAGTGGCGAGCGATACTCGCCACTTTAAGTTGAGTAATCATTCAGCCAAGCATACTACCCCTGAATGGCTTAATATGCTGCTGCTTTTTAGCTTAACAGCCAAACTTGCTGTCTCTTTGCATCGCCATTAAACGCTGATAAGCCAACATTTGTCGAGCTGCCGGCTCCCCCTCGCACCAATTGTGCTTAAGGCTTTGCCACAACGTATGCTCGGTCCCCAGCCCTAACGCTTCCATATACATTGGCGAGGCCAGCACATATTGGGTTTTATAAGGTAAAATGATGCCGCCCTGCAGAGCTTGCTGCTCTAGCGCCTCGGCGTAATTGGTACACCATGTATTTAATAAACTCGCACAAGCTTTGGCATACCAAAATTTGCCGCAGTCTTGCTGCTGATTCAGCGGCTGCGAACAAGCTAAAATGCTTTGTGCGTGTTGCCAATCGTTAAATCCCGCTTGGCGCGCAGTATATAATAAGGCGTGTTTAAGTTGAGGGGCTTTGCCCTTACTAAGATTCACTAGGGGAGAATCTGCAGATTGACTCTGTTTGAGTAAAATTTTGCTGCGGATTTTTAATTCTTGAATAGCAGATAACATGCTAATGCTCCTAAATAATTAGCTGTTCCCCGCAAAACAACATTTAGAAACACTATTTGTGCTTAACTAATTTGAAATGATAAAGGGTGAGTTCCTCTTGGCGGGTAGGCGCCCCTTTGCACCTGCCCGCCATTGTTACAAAACTAACGGTTTGATTCAAGCCACTAATTAGTAGCCGTTGGTTTCGCGTAAGCGTAATCCTTATGTTCAGCCGCTGGCGCTGTTTTTTCTTCCGGTAGTAGCAAACTAAGGATGATTGCGACTAAACCACCAGAGGTCACCGCCGAGCCAAATACATTTTGCACAATCTTTGGTGCCTGTTGCAGTAAATCGGGCACCATGGTTACGCCTAGGCCTACACCAAAAGAGACTGCCATGATCAACAGCTTACGGCGATTAAGTTGTTCGCTGGCAATAATTTTAATTCCAGCTGCGGCCACCGTACCAAACATCACGAGGGTGGCACCGCCTAAAACAGGCTTAGGTATTTGCTGTAATACCGCACCTAATATGGGAAACAAGCCCAATATCACCAATATCAGCGCGATGTAATAACCAATGTAACGACTGGCCACCCCCGTTAGCTGAATCACCCCATTGTTTTGGCTAAAGGTGGTATTAGGAAAAGTATTAAACGTGGCGGCCAACAACGAGTTAACGCCATCGCCCAATACGCCACTGCTCACCCGTTTAATATAGCCCTCTCCTTTGATCGGCTGCTTCGACACCGAGCAGTTGGCGGTAATATCACCGGCCGATTCAATCGCGGTAATAAAGTAAATAAGAGCAATTGGCAAGAACGCCACCCAATCAAAACTAAAACCATATTTAAACGGCACCGGTATACTCATCAAAGGCTGAGAGCCCACTGATGAGAAGTCCACCTTGCCCATGAACATCGCGCTGATCATGCCTACAATTAAGCCAATCACAATCGACGACAAGCGCAACCAGGGGTTAGCCGAACGGTTCAGTGCAATAATCACTACCAATACACCAAAGCCCAGCGCAAGGTTCGGTAAGCTGCCAAAATCGGGGGCCTTAAAGCCCCCGGCCAAATCGGTCATCCCCACTTTAATCAATGAAATACCGATAATAGTAATCACTATCCCCGTCACCAACGGGGTGATAATTCTCTTCATCTTACTTAGCATTTGCGACAAGAAGATCTCGATAAAGGCACCTAAAAAGCACACCCCGAAAATCAACGACAATATTTCTTCTGGCCCGCCTCCATTGTTTTTAGCCAGAAAACCCGCCGCCAAAACCGAGCCTAAAAAAGCAAAACTGGTGCCCTGAACACAGATCATTCCTGCGCCAACGGGGCCAATTTTTTTCGCTTGAATAAAGGTACCTACCCCCGACACAATTAAAGCCATGCTGATTAAATACGGGATATGTTCGCCTAAGCCCAGCACTCCACCAATGATTAATGTCGGCGTAATGATCCCAACAAAACTAGCTAATACATGCTGTAAGCCGGCGAAAAAAGCCTTGGCTACAGGAGGCCTATCATCTAGCTGATAAAGTAAATCGGTTGAGCTTGATACTTCTTGTTCGGTACTCATGCAACACTCCTTGTTGATCGATTGGTGGCGCAAAAAACTGACCACTAAGTCAACTACAAAGGCAAGTTACTTGCCAACTTCAATCTAGCGGCGAGGTATTAGCCTGCTCATCGCCAGCCTTACAGTTACAAAATCAACAAGCTATCAACATCTCACCAACATTGACTATGCTTAGCTGATAATAAAAACCGACAAGTAATGCTTAACATTGGTGCAGCTATGGGTAGATTTGCACCAGCATGCACCAAATTTGCTCATAATATTTAACAACAATTATGATAAATAAATACAACAAAACTTGTATTATCGGCTGGGTTTAGGTTAATTCTATTTAACATGACCAAATGGCCAGCTTTTTGCTAACACTTAACGAGTATTTACAGCTCAAACAGAAATGGAGTTCTTCATGAAATTGAACAAATGGATCGGAGCCGCGGCGTTTGCCGTCAGCAGCTTAATTGCCCCACTTAGTCACGCTGCCGACGAGCCGCTTAAAGTTGGCTTTGTTTACGTTGGCCCCATCGGTGACCACGGATGGAGTTACGAGCACGATCAAGGTCGAATCGAGATGGAAAAACACTTTGCCGGTAAAGTGAAAACCACCTTCGTTGAAAACGTACCTGAAGGCGCCGATGCTGAACGAGTGATTACCCAATTGGCTAAATCGGGTCACGATATTATCTTTACTACCTCTTTTGGTTTTATGAACCCCACTATCAAGGCGGCTAAGCGCTTCCCTAAAGTACACTTTGAACACGCTACCGGTTACAAACGCACTAAAAACGTTTCAACCTACGTATTGCGTACCTATGAAGGCCGCTATGTTTCGGGTGTTGCCGCGGGTATGAGCACCAAAACGAATACCATTGGTTATATTGCCTCTTTCCCCATCCCTGAGGTAATTCGCGATATTAACTCGGTTTACCTTGGCGCTAAAAGCGTTAACCCCGATGTCAAAATTAAGATCGTTTGGGTAAACACTTGGTACGATCCAGGCAAAGAAGCTGACGCTGCCAATGCCTTAATGGATCAGGGCGTAGATATTATTCTGCAACACACCGACAGTCCTGCGCCGCTTATTGCTGCTGAAAAACGCGGCTTAATGGGCATTGGTCAAGCTTCAGACATGAGCCATTTTGCGCCTAAAGCTCACATGTTCTCGGTGCGTGATGTATGGGCACCTCACTATATTCGTACCGTTCAAGAAGTGATGGACGGAACTTGGAAATCAGAAGATTACTGGGGTGGTTTTGCTGAAGACATTCTACAAATTGTTTCAGTAAACCCTGCCCTGCCCGAAGACGTGAAAACCGCCATTGCTGAAACCGAAGCAAAAATTAAATCTGGCGAGTTCCACCCTTTCACTGGTCCTTTAAAAGACAACCAAGGCAAGCTAGTTATTCCTGAAGGTAAGACCTTAGATGACGAAGAATTAGCCGGTGTGATGTGGTACGTAGAAGGTATCGACGCCACTATTCCTAAGTAAAACCTTACAGCAATACCTAATATAATGGCCCGGCTTAGGCTGGGCCAATCTGGAGAATCTAGATGAGTTTAACCCTTCCCATCATCGATATTAGCCCCTTAGCCAGCGAGGACCGCCAACAATGGCAACCTGTGATTAAGGCTATCGATGCAGCCTGTCGCGATACTGGCTTTTTCTACGTAACCGGCCACGGGATCCCTGCCGAACAATTTGCCAACGTGCAGCAAATGGCAGCCAAGTTATTTGCCTTAGATGAAACAGAAAAACAAAAAATCAATATTCAGGACTCAGCCAACCATCGCGGCTGGGGCCAAGTTAGCGCCGAACAGCTAGACCCTAACGGCCCTAAAGATTACAAAGAAACCTTTGATATGGCCTTAGACTTAAGCCCTTATCATCCACAAGTTGCGCGCTGTCCCGACTTATACGGGCCTAACCAATACCCCAATATCGAAGGTTTTGTACAGTTGGTGCAGCAGCATTACCAACTCAGCCTACAAGTGGGACTTAACATTTTAAAAGCCATGGCCTTAGCCTTAGGCGAAGCGGAAGACTTTTTCAATCAGTATTTTACTCATCCAATTAGTGTGCTGCGCTTTATTCACTATCCCCCACAACAAATAAACAGCAATGGCGCAGGTGCGCATACTGACTACGGCTGCATCACCCTGCTTTATCAAGACCACATAGGTGGCCTGCAAGTGCGAGGGCGTAACGGCGAATGGTTTGATGCACCACCAGTAGCCAACAGTTTTGTAGTGAACATCGGCGACTTGATGCAACGTTGGACCAATGACTGTTATCAGTCGACTGCGCATCGCGTGACCAGCCCAACTGAGCAAGCCACTCGTTTTTCAATGCCATTTTTTGTCGAGCCCGATTTCGATACACCAGTGTCTACCCTAGCCTCATGTTTGGCAGAGGGCGAAGCCAGTCCCTACCCAGAAATCACTGCCGGCGACTGGATTTTATCGCGTTTTTCTGACACTTACGCATACCGAAATAAAGGTAACTAAGCTTTACCTTTTTTTAACCAAAAAGCTGACCAAATGGACAGCTTTTAAAGAAATAACAGGAGTTGTATATGCTACAACTAATGATCAATGACCAGCAGCTCTACATCGGCGATCAAGCCGCCGATACCATGTTGCTAAACTACCTTCGCGAACAACGCGGCCTTGTTGGCACTAAAGAAGGTTGTGCCAGCGGCGATTGTGGCGCCTGTACTGTAGTGATGGTGAGCGCCGACCCTACTTTGGGTTTACGCTATCAGCAAATTAACAGCTGTATTACACCGCTGCATGCCTTGCACGGTAAACAAGTGATCACCGTTGAATACCTCAAACAGGGCCAGCAATTACACCCTGTTCAACAAGCCGTTGTAGATAAACACGGCAGCCAATGTGGCTTCTGTACTCCTGGCTTTGTCATGTCTTTATATGCCTTATCTCGCCAAGCCGAAGCTCCAGAACATCCGGAAGAGTTTTTAGCCGGTAACCTATGTCGCTGCACTGGTTATGGCCCGCTGATTGAAGCGGCCAGAGACATCGCCCAGCAAGGTGCCGCCGTAGACCACATTCAACAAAAAGAAGTCAGCGTGAAGCAGTGGATGGATGAATGTGAAAGCTTAGACGGGGTGAATTACTGGCAACCAAGCAGCCGTAAAGAGTTAGCCGAAGTTCGTGCAGCTCATCCCAAAGCTCGCTGGGTAGCCGGTGCAACCGACTTAGCCTTAGAAGTCACCCAGCAATATAAACAAATTGAGCAATTGATCGATCTCAGCGCAGTTAACGAGCTGAAGCAAATTACCCGTATCGACGGTGGCTGGCGCATTGGTGCGGCACTCAATTTAGACGAAGTACACCAATTTATGCTGCAGCACTACCCCAGCACTCACGAGATTTTTTCTCGTTTAGGTAGTTTAACCATTCGCCATCGCGCCACCTTGGGCGGCAGTTTAGGTAATGCCTCCCCCATCGGGGACATTGCCCCACTGCTGATTAGCCTGAACGGTAAAGTGGAAGTAGACGATGGCAAAGACATCCAACTTCACGCCGCTGAAGACTACATTACTGGTTACCGACAAACCAAGTTGAAAGACAACCAGTGGATCAGCGCTGTGCATCTGCCAGATTTAGCGCCGGAAACTAAACACCAAATCTACAAAATCAGCAAACGCTACGAAGATGACATTACCACTGTGGTGCTGGCACTTAGCCTAAGCCTAGACGCACAACAACGGGTCAGCCATTGTGTGATTGCCGCCGGTGGCGTTGCTGCCAAATCGGTACGCCTTAGCCAGTTAGAACAAGGCTTAGTGGGTAAGGTATTTGATTTGGCCACCTTACAGCAGGTACAAGCCATGGTGCCTCAATACGTGACACCCATCGACGATGTACGCGCCAGCGCAAAGTACCGGGTATTACTGGTGCAAAACCTGCTTAAGCGCTTCTACCTCCACTGTCAGCAACTTCCTACGAGGTTAGCCGCCCATGCGTAAATTAACGACCCAACAGCTGCACCAACGCGCCCCCAGTAACATCATCGGCCAATCTATTGCTCACGAAAGTGCTGCCAAACAAGTGGCCGGTGAAGCCCTGTTTGTGGATGATCGCAGCGTTCCCGAGGGCTGCTTACATGCGGCGGTAATCACCAGCCCCATCGCCAAAGGGAAACTGCTGGAGTTAAAACTCGATCCGCTTAAACAACATCCCGATGCAGTCGCGGTATTCACTGCCGATGATATTCCCGGTCACCGCGACATAGGCCCTATCTTTGGTGGTGATCCACTGCTTTGCGAAGGGGAAATTTGCTTCTATGGCCAAGTATTGGCGGTAGTAGTGGCGCGCAGCCATCGCCAAGCTTGGAAACTAGCCACTTGGGCAAACCAAGAGCTAATCACAGTAGCAGCCGAACAAGATATTGTATTAACCGCCCAACAACGTGGCGATCTTAGCGACCCGCAACACTTGGTCCGTCCCAGCCATGTAATGGGGCAACCGATTACACAACAGCAATTAGAGCAAAGCGAGCTGGTATTAAGTGGCGAACAACAGGTAGGCGGGCAAGAACACTTCTACTTAGAGGGACAAGTCAGCCTGGCCATTCCCAACGAAGATGGAGGGGTGCTGCTCTATACCTCCAGCCAACACCCCGGCGAAATACAAAAATTAATCGCCGAAGTGCTAAACATCGCCTTACATCGGGTTGATGTAGACATGCGCCGCATGGGCGGTGGCTTTGGTGGCAAAGAAACCCAAGCCGCGCAGTGGGCTTGTTTAGCCAGTATGGCGGCGATTCACACCGGCAAAGCAGTGAAACTACGCCTGCCGCGCAGTGTGGATATGACCTCGACCGGTAAACGCCATCCGTTTTATAACCGCTACCAACTAGGCATCAGCAAACAGGGTTTAATCGAAACCGCCAAAATGGAAGTGAATGGCCTATGTGGTTACTCGCCGGATCTTTCCGATGCGATTGTTGACCGCGCCATGTTTCATACCGACAACGCTTACAGCTTAAACCAAGCAGAGGTAGTGGGTCATCGGCTTAAAACCGACATGGTGTCGCACACTGCATTTCGCGGTTTTGGTGGTCCGCAAGGCATTATGTTAATTGAACAAGCGATGCAAGACATTGCCATTGCCACCGGCCAAGATGCCCTCGATGTGCGTTATAAAAACCTCTATCGTGAAGGCCATGCCACTACCCACTACGGCATGCCAGTAGAGCAACATCAAGATTTAAAAAACCTATTGCAACAACTTGAAGCAAACGCCGATTACCGCAAGCGTCGAGAACACATTAAGCAGCACAACCGCCAAGATCAGTTGATCAAAAAAGGGCTGGCTCTGTGTCCGGTTAAATTTGGCATTTCTTTCACTGCCCAGCACCTTAACCAAGCAGGTGCACTGCTGCACATTTATACCGATGGCAGCGTGCAGATAAACCACGGTGGTACCGAAATGGGCCAAGGCCTACACACCAAGGTGCAACAAATTGTGGCGCAAACATTGGGGATCCCCTTTGACTATGTTTTGGTTACCGCTTCACGTACCGACAAAGTGCCAAATGCCTCGCCTACCGCTGCTTCTTCAGGCACCGACTTAAACGGTATGGCAGCGCACAACGCCGCTAAAGAATTAAAACAACGTTTACTCGACTTTGCCCAAGAGTACTATCAGGTAACTGCCGAGCAAATCAGCATAGCAGACGGCCAAGTACTGATTGGCGAGCAAAGCATCGCTTGGGCAGAATTAATCCAACAGGCTTATTTGGGCCGAGTATCACTGTCTACCACCGGTTTCTACAAAACGCCGAAAATCTGGTATGACCGTGAGCAAGCCAAAGGCCGCCCCTTTTATTACTTTGCCTTAGGCGCAGGCTGCTGTGAGGTGAGCATAGATACCCTCACCGGCGAAATGAGCCTAGACCGAGTCGATATTCTGCACGATGTGGGCAGCAGCCTAAACCCAGCCATCGACATCGGTCAGATTGAAGGCGCTTTTATTCAGGGTTTGGGTTGGTTAACCACCGAAGAATTGGTATGGAACGGTGATGGACGCCTACTTAGCCAAAGCCCGGCTAACTATAAAATCCCTAGCATTGGCGACTACCCTAAACAAATGAACATCACCTTGTTTGACCAAGCTAACCCCGAGCACAGTATTTTCCGCTCAAAAGCGGTGGGCGAACCCCCCTTCATGTTAGCTATCGCCGCGTGGTGTGCCATTTATGATGCAGTTAGCTCAATTAGCAACCATCAATTGCCCGCTCAACTGGATGCCCCCGCCACTAACGAGCGGATCTTAATGGCCTGCCAACGCCAGTTTGAGTACTTGGAGAGCAAGCATGAATAATTGGAACCAACAGCTTAAACCCAACAACTGGCTAGACGCTTGTGTACAGCTTAATCAGCAGCAACAAGCTTATTGCTTAGCCACCATCGTCGCTGAAGTGGGTTCGGTGCCACGCGCCAATGGTGCCAAAATGGTGATTAGCGAAACGGAGCAATTTGATACCTTAGGTGGCGGACGACTTGAATTTGAAGTGATCAAACATGCTCGCCAACAATTGCACAGCGGCCAGAGCCAAAGCCAAATTGAGCGCTTTTCCTTAGCGGCCGATCTTGCCCAGTGCTGCGGCGGCGCGGTACAGGTATTGTTCGAATACTTCTTGGTAGAGCAAGTCTCGGTAGTGATTTACGGCGCAGGCCACGTTAGCCATAGCTTATGCCAAATTCTGGCGCAATTGCCAATTCAGGTAACAGTGATCGACAACCGTCAGGAATGGCTCGACTCCATCGCCAAACTAGGGGTAAACACCCTTTATCAGCAACAGCCTGAACTTAGCGTCAGCCAACTAAAGACCAACAGCCATGTGCTAATTCTTACCCAGGATCATGGCATCGACTTTGCGGTCAGCTTAGCCGCCCTGCAACGTCCAGATTTAGCCATGGTAGGTGTTATTGGCTCGACTACTAAAGCCCAACGCTTTAAATATCGCCTTAAGGAACAACTTAGCGATCCTTCGCTCAGCGACAAGTTGATTTGCCCCCTAGGGCTGCCACAAATTAAAGGTAAATTGCCCATGCAAGTGGCGGTATCCATCAGTGCTCAAGTGTTGGAAAAACTGCAACAGCTTAAACCCCATAGTGCTGAGCAAAATGAACAACAAAAACAACAAAAACAACAAAAACAACAACAGTGGCAGGCCAGCAATCAACTACGCAAACAATTAGAGACCGGAGAGAGCCATGACTAATCCCAAGCTCGATAACTTAAATGCGCTCACTCAACAACAATATCTGGAGCAATTGCAACACATATGTAGCAGCCAGCGTTGGCAACAACTGATGTTGGCACAACGCCCAATTAGCTCTATGCAGCAGTTTAAACAAGTCGCCGCCGACGCTTTCAAGCAACTAAATGAAAACGACTGGTTAGAAGCCTTTGCCGGCCACCCAATGATTGGCGATATGAGCAGCTTGCAGAAGAAATACAGCCAAGCCAAACACTTAAGCCAAACCGAGCAAGCCCAAGTGGCCGAGGCCCAGCAAGATACCCTGCAACAACTACTGGATTTAAACCACGCCTACCTAGAGCGGTACGGTTTTATTTTCATCATCTGCGCTAGCGGCAAACCCGCGGAAGTGATTTTACAAGCGCTACAACAACGTTACGGACAAAGCCGTGAACAAGAATTAAGCACCGCCGCTGAACAACAGCAGCAAATCAGCTTTTTAAGAATGGAGAATCTATTTTGAGCACACTTAGCTGTCATGTTTTAGATACCAGTCAGGGCAAACCTGCCGCTGGTGTTCCTGTGGAACTATATCGTTTTGGCGAAACCCTCAGCCTAGCCAAAGGTGTGACCGACGCCGATGGTCGCTATCGTTTCGACGAACTAGAGCTTGCGCCCGATTGCTATTGCTTACGCTTTCTTGTGGAAGACTACTGCCAACGCCAATTTCAACAGGTATTTTTCCCCTTAGCTGACGTGGTTTTTAATAGCCTGGCCGAACAAACCCACTACCATATTCCGCTGCTATTAAGCGGCTACAGTTATTCTACCTACCGAGGCAGTTAATATGAGTCACCAACTGCATCGAGGCAGTATTTTACACTTCCCTCGCAGCACCCTTAACCCTAGCGAGCACTATCAATATTGGGAAGATGGTGTGCTAGTGGTGAAGCAAGGAAAAATTGAGTTTCTAGGCGCTGCAGAAGCATTTTTTGCCGCTCAGCCAAACGCTGCTCAACTGCCCATTAAGCAGCACCAAGGGCTGATTATTCCTGGCCTTATCGACAGCCACGTACATTACCCACAGGTGGAGATTATTGCCAGCTACGGCAAGCAGTTATTAGACTGGTTAAATACTTATACCTTTCCCGCCGAACGACAATTTGCCAACGCCGCCTACGCTAGGGCGCAAGCCGATTTTTTCCTAAAACAATTATTTGCCCACGGCACTACCACTGCCAGTGTA